>CAUZBV010000111.1:0-9024 GCA_963578115.1 Myxococcales bacterium | reverse complement strand
GGTCAATTCGGCCGCGTAGTTTCCAACACAGTCGCCACAACACTCGCCCTGGCCAAAGCACGCGCTGGAGAAACACTGCAACGTCACCCCGACACGGGCCGCAAACTTGATCACGCGACCCACAAGCGCACTGTGATTGTGGATTAAATCACTGGGCCATAATGTGCCCCAGCCTGCGCAGTTTTCCAGTCGGACATCACGCTGCAGGCCCCCTTTACGGCAAATACCTGTCTCCGACGGAACGGGGTGATGAGAACTTTGTACGCAGGTATATCCGTACCCGCAGAGGCTATCGCTATCACAGAGGCCTGTGAACTGCGGACACACGTCCGAATCCACACCCTCAACACACTCCCAATGTCCATTGACACAGGTGGCTTCTGTGGGCTCTACGGAAACATTGCACGCGGCCAGACACGAGGGCTGAAAACCCGAACAATTGCCAAGGTCGATCGGTTCGGAGAACTCTTCCGGGTCCATCGATGGATCGTCTGGATCCCACGCTGGACCACAACCTGCGAGTAGAAACGCCAGCAACATTGTGGGGAGTAAAGCCATGCGGCCACTGGAGTACGTGGTTAGCATCTCTTTTAAAAGCGTACGTCCGTTTGGAATGAAAATCAAATTATCGCCTCACAGCCAGTATATCGGTTCATTTGTTCGTTTGGATAAGCAGAGGGCGTTCTGAGATGCCTGCAGCGGGAGGATTGAAAGGGGCGGTTGAGTCATGGGTAGGATCTTCTCGCAGCCGGGGTGACTGTGCCGCATTCGTTGATCCGCCTTAGTAGGTACTTGGACGAAGCGTTGCTCAATTTATTCAAAACATGCCCACCAAGACTCGAAAAAAACCGACCGACACGACACCCGCGTGACAGGCTTCCGCACCACCACGCTCAAACAGCTTGTAGATCGCTTTTTTCTGGGCTCACTGGGTCGTAACGGGCACGCAGTACGTTTTATTGAGACGGATGGGCGCGATTGGGGCTGCGCTGGAGGCGCAAGAGGGTGATTTCCGAGGGAACACCAATACGCACGGGAGCCCCGGTGGTACCCAGGCCAGCCGACACATGCAGCCACGATTCGGATCGTTGATACAAGCCGCTGACCCACGACACACCAAACCACGACAGCACGCTGCTCCTTCGGCCCACAAAAGGAATGGCCAGTTGCCCCCCGTGGGTGTGACCGCTCAATTGGAGACGCACCGAGCTCTCTTCATGGGCAACAACCTCGTCAAACACGCGCGGATCGTGGCTAAGTAAAATCACGGGTGCCCCGGTAGGTACGCCAGACAGAGCTGCGCTTAGGTCCGCCATCTCCCGCCAGGTGTCGTCGACCCCTGCGAACACCAAAGTGTCCTGCGATGACGGAACGGATACAACACAATGACTGTTGCGCAATAGTGTGCAGCCGATACGCGCGTACATCGCCTCAATCTGAGATTGCGCCTCCCCAAAGTAGTCGTGGTTTCCGAGGACAGCGTACATCCCTCGACTCGGCTTCAGCAGAGCGAATGCACGCTCCAAAGTAGGAATGAAGGCCCCGCCGGTCGCCACGATGTCCCCGGTGATGAACACATAATCGGGGGCCAACGCGTTCACTCGCCGCATCCAGGACCGCAAACGACATTCCGGGGCCATGGGACCGGCGTGAAGATCGGAGATGTGGGCGATGGTCACCCCATCAAACGCTGCCGGAAGATCCGGTATTGGCACGGTCAACCGACGAATCGCTATCCGCCGCCACGGGAACCCAACACTGTACAGACCCAAGACGGCGCTGCATCCGAGCCACACCCAGATCCAGATGGGAGCAATCGTCCATGCCCATCCTATGACCACGCCCGGAGCGGCGTAGAGCCCGGTCACTGCGATGCCGAAATATCCCCAGATAATGTAGCGTTCAAACCATATCGGTGGTGGTTCGGGCCGCGGGACATACCACATTCGAATGCACAACATGAGATTGAATACGCAGAGCACCGGAAGCCACAGCGCCCAACTGGTTTGAGTCTGCGCCCGAACAAAGAACACAATCGGCACCTGGCAGGCCACCATCACGGCAAAGAGGAGGAGCACAAATTGCCCAAACATTCGGCGCTGGGAGCGAAGCTTACTCATGGCTCAATAGACCCTTCGCGCATGAAGCATCATTGGATCTGACAGGTCGACTGCCCTGCGATGGTCTTCCCATCCCACTTGGTGTCGAAACTGGAGCACGTGTTGTAGTTGGGTGCGTACACACCACAGTCGCTTGCGTCTTGACACACCGGCATACAGATCGCCTCGATAGTGAGGTTGTGGTCTTTGATGTTCTTCTGAGCGAACCGGAGGCAGGTGTAGTCATTGAAGCGACCGGTACCGGCTGGACAACTGCTTCCTAGCCCCGATTCACAACTCATTGTGCAAAACCGGAAGGGAGACAGGTAGGCCTCATCGTAGCAGAGGCAGGTCTCACACTCACCGTGGGATGAGCACGGTTCACCAATCTTTCGATTCATGGGATCGATGCCAGCCGTACACTGTGGAACCGGCTTCGCGGTGTCTTCCTGGACAGTGTCCTCCAACGCGGACCCATCGCCTTGCACCCCATCGAACGGTCCCCCCGTATCCGAGCCGACTGGCCCAGCGCATTTCTGCGTCACTGGATCCACACCATGCGTACACACAATGACATTTTCCGTCGCCGTGCAGCCGAGGACGAGCAGGACAACACACAGTGTACGAAGAACCTGATGATGTGGTTTCACACCCATGACGCAACCATCGTAGCCATTCACAACACGGGTCACAAGCGACAAGTGCCAGGTGCACCAGACCGTCGCGATGCTATACTGTCGTCATGCGCCGAAAGACCATACCCTTATTCTTGCTTCTTTTCGGATGCGCTTTGGGCGGTCATTGCGGAAAGCAAGTCGCACAAACGCCGGCTTCGCCCAGCGCCGAGCCCCCACCTACCAACACGCCAGCGCCAGCCACGCCCAAGTCCGAGCACAAAGAACCACCGTCCATGGATGAACAAGTCACTCGCGTCATCCGCACGATGGGGGGGCGCCAGCAGTGCAACCGGCTGACGGGCTGCAATCTTGCCCAGGAGTTGGGCCGACTGGGACCCTCGGCCTCAGCAGCCATTCAAGCAGTTTATCGCAAGACAAAGGGAGGCGCGCACGGTCGCATACAACTGATCAGCGCGGTGTCCAGAACGGGAGATGAAAACGCGGGCAACTTCCTGATGGACGTGCTGCGAAGCGATCGATTGCCGCCGGCGCGGGTGGAGGCCGCCTACGGCATCGCCCGATTGGGTCTTAAGGCGCATCTCCAGTCGCTGGTTGACCTGGCCGACACACTGGACCCCCAGCGCGATCAAGGGGTTCTCCTAGCCCTTGGATATGCCCTGGATCGCTTGGGCTCCGCCCTGGGGCGGCCGATGATCGAGAAACACTTTGTATTGCCACCGCCGGATTCTCGCCGGTGGGATCAATTACAGCCCGGTATCTACGCTGCCGGCATCCTACGCCTCACGACGCTGCGGCCCCAATTGGAGATCTTGCTCAAACGCAGCGACCCCTTTACCCGACGCGATGCGGTCACCGCCCTGGGGAGAATGCGTGACCGAGCTGCCGTCAGACCATTGATCGAATGCCTTCGAGACGATATGCCCTCGGTGCGGCGCGAAGCCCTCAAGGCGCTCCAGCAAATAACCGGGTACCGTCATAAAGAATCGTACGATGAATGGATGCGGTGGTGGAATACGAACGAATCCAAGCTGGAACACATCAAAGCGTCCAGTGGTTAATCTTCAAGTGGGCGTCGTTCTGGCATTCCAGCAGAAACATGCCTACAATCGAATCAAGTTAGGGGTTGACAGTTTCCCCATTCGATCCTTGGTTTAGAGTAGAAACCTCTGAAGGATTAGGTAGCAAGGCGAACCAACATGACGAAAAAGAAAAAAAGCGGTCCTGAACTCGTTGACATTCCCATTTTGCCCCTGCGCAACAACGTGTTGTATCCAGGCGTGGTCATGCCATTGGTCATTGGTAGACCCAAGTCACTGCAACTCTTTCAATCGCTGGAGTCCAATGACGACTATTTGGGCGTAATCACGCAGCGAGAGGCGGAGAACGATGACCCTACGCCCAGTGACATGTTCGCCATGGGCACCACGGCTCGGGTACTGAACCGAGTCAATCAGCCGGATGGAAGCATCCACGTGGCGGTTCAAGGGATCAGTCGGTTCGCAGTATCCCGTTTTTCTCAAAGCGAACCCTATTACACCGCCGACATTACGCTTGTAGAGGAAAAGGAAGATAGCGGCGTTGAGTTGGAAGCGCTCGCACACAGCCTCAAAGATCTCGCACACGAGCTCATTCGTTATATTCCGGAGTTGCCACTGGGCACTGCCGAAGTACTCAATCAGATCGATTCACCGGCCCGTCTAGTCTATCTGATCTTGGCCAATCTTGCCGTGCCCGTTGAAGACAAGATGCGCGTGCTGGAAGCCAAGAACGTGGGTGAAGCCTTGCACGAAGCCACACGAATCGTCGGCCATCAACTCGAAGTGCTGAAGATGACGCGCAAGATCCAAACCCAAATCAAGGGCGAGATGACCAAAGAGCAGCGCGAATATCTGCTCCGTCAACAGTTGAAAGCCATTGAAAAAGAGTTGGGCGAAGATGAAGACTCCGGCGACGACATCGATGATTTACAAGAACGATTAAACAAGGCGCGCCTGCCCGAAGATGCCCGCAAAGTTGCGGACAAAGAGTTGCGTCGTCTGGGGACCATTCAACCGAGTTCTCCCGAGCACACCGTCATCCGAACGTATTTGGAGTGGTTTGCCGATCTGCCGTGGGAACGAACAACAGTCGACAACTTGGACATCAGCAACGCCCGCAAGGTGCTGGACAAGCGACACTACAGCCTTGAGAAAATCAAGAAGCGCATTCTCGAATATTTGGCTGTATCCAAGCTCTGCAATGAGATGAAGGGACCCATTTTATGTTTGGTGGGGCCTCCCGGTGTCGGGAAAACCTCATTGGCCATGAGTGTGGCCGAGGCGTTGGGGCGAAAGAACGTACGCATCGCCCTGGGTGGCGTGCATGACGAAGCGGAAATCCGTGGACACCGACGAACCTACATCGGCTCCATGCCGGGCAAGATCATCCAGAGTCTGAAGACTGCGAGCACCAGAAACCCGGTCTTCATCCTGGATGAAATCGATAAGTTGGGACGCGACTGGCGCGGGGATCCAACCAGCGCCATGCTCGAAGTCTTGGACCCAGAGCAAAACCACAGTTTCCAAGACCACTACCTCAACATTCCTTTTGACCTGTCCCGCGTGCTCTTCATCACAACGGCCAACTCAAAAGACACCATTCCAGCGGCGCTGCTGGACCGGATGGAAGTGCTGGAGTTGTCGGGATACACCCATGAAGAGAAGTTGCAGATCGCCGTCAAGCACCTGCTCCCCAAGCAAATGAAAGAGCATGGATTGCAGCCCAATCACTTCAAAATTAGCAACAATGTGCTCTCCCATATGATCAACCACCACACGCGCGAAGCCGGGGTTCGAAACCTAGACCGTGCGCTAGCGACCATTTGCCGCGCTGTCGCAGTGCGTACCGTGGAAGACCGATGGAAATTTGCCAGTCGCGTAACAAAGTCCCAATTGTCGGAATACCTTGGGCCAGACCGCTTCATCCGTGAAGTCGCGGAACGCACCGAGGTTCCAGGGATTGCGACAGGGCTGGCATGGACAGCAACCGGTGGAGACATTCTCTTCATTGAGGCCACTCGTATGCCCGGCAGCGGCAAATTGAAACTCACAGGGCAGCTCGGGGATGTCATGAAGGAGAGTGCACAGATTGCCATCTCCTACATCCGCTCTCGAGCCGCGGAACTGGGTGTCGATCCCAACTTCACCACGGACCATGACATTCACATCCATGTGCCGGCGGGGGCCACACCGAAGGACGGCCCCAGCGCTGGCGTCACCTTGTTCGCGGCCGTGCTTTCCCAACTCACCAATCGCCGTGTTCGAGGGGATGTGGCCATGACGGGTGAAATCACACTTCGTGGATTGGTTCTCCCCGTCGGTGGCGTCAAAGACAAGATCTTGGCCGCCCAGCGAGCGGGAATTCGAACGGTTGTCTTGCCGGAGCGCAACAAGAAGGACATGCAGGAAGTGCCCGAAAACGCCAAGAAGGACCTCAAGTTCAAGTTCGTCAAGCGTATCGAGGAGCTGCTCCCCATCGTCTTGGAACGCGCCGGAAAGGACCAGCGCACTGCCAAGTCGACACCGCAGGTAATCAACTAAATACTCGATCGTCCCTGACCATATCCAACCGGTCAAAACGAGGTGCGTGGAGCGCACCCCTCATTTAAGTTGATTTCGTCACGCAGGGTGGTGACGCTACGAGGCGAGGACCATAGTGGACGCATTCGACAAACCCACCCTGGTGTACAGCAAAGGTGTTCATCTATTGGGCACAATGGTGTGGTTCGATCCCTCTCATAGACGAGAGTTTTGCGCCATCACCAACGCAGGAGAACACCGTATCGATCGGCATGAACGGGTGCTCTGGAGTAGCCAAACCGCAAAGCTGGAAGAAAACCGACGCGGATCCCCCATTCCCGGGCTGGCCTGCCCATTTCATCATCGATTTAATCTGGGTCCCCTTGAATTCGAGTTGATTCCTTCGGGGTATATGGCGGGCGCTTGTCAGTTTCTTCTCACCTTCCCAAACGGTCGCCGACTGCTCTACAGCGGTCCCTTTTCTGTACAGCAGTCCCCAACCGCAGAATCCATTGAATACACGACCTGTGACATCTTGGTGTTGGACGCAACGTACGGTCACGAGCACCACGCGCTTCCAGCCCGTGAGAGCGTCTATCAGGACATTAGACAATGGATTGACCGGACCCTCGATGAGGACGGGACGCCCGTATTCTTGGTGGCAAATCCAGGCAAGGCTCAGGACTTAATCCACATCCTGGACACCCACGGCTGCTCCATGCGAGTTCACCGCAGTATTCAGACGGTAAACAGGGCCTTTCGGGAGGTGGGGATCGCTCTGCCCGGCTGCAAGGAATTCCGCGGTCCCCCCAACGAAAGGGACGTGGTTCTATGGCCCGAACACCTGACAGATTCGCCGCTTCTCGAGCGGATTGAGCGCCCTATCTTTGCGCGGTTGACTGGCGCGGCCAGAGCAGAAAGCAAGATCGGAAAGAGCCAACAAGCCACGGTGTTTCCATGGAGCGCCCGAGCGGATTTCCAAGAGCTCATTCACTACACCAAACAGGTCTCTCCTGAGATTGTGCTAACCCTCGGCGCCCACGCACAAGACCTCGCAAACACCCTCACGATGCAAGGACTCGCTGCCTCTCCCCTGCTCCGATCTCCTCAAATGGCGTTGGATTTATAGGAGATTGAACGGGCTGTTCCATCGCGAAAAGCCACGCAGCACATCGTCCGAACACCGCCGTATTTCTTCCGCTTGCCACGCGCTGAAAACTGTGTATTCTCGGGCTTCAGATTTTCCTGAACAGCTTTTCAGAAAAAACTGAAAACGGGAAATGGAACGTCATGAACCCTCGTTTTACCGCCCTAATCACCGCCCCCGAAATGGACACATTGATCCGGCAGTTCGGTGTGGTCTTTCATCGTTTCGGTCTGCGCCGCAGCCTTGGGCGTATTTGGGCCGTTGTCTATTTGTCGCCCGAGCCGGTGACACAGGGTGATCTGGTCGAACTATTGGGGTTGAGCGCTGGCCTTGTCAGCTCGTCCCTCCGTGAGTTGGAGAACTTGTCTGCTCTTCGTACGACGACCGTCGAGGGCAGTCGGCGAACCCACTACATCGCTGAAGCCAGCCTCCTACGAATGTTGGCCAGTATCCTCGCCAAGCGAGAACTGGATGCCATTCGAGATCTCAGAAACGCCATCCAGGACGCTCGTCGCGTCTTTCGCCGTTCGCATTACGGTGAACTGATTGCCAATCGACTGCGCGCCGTCGAGGAGTCCGCGGAACTCTACGCCACGCTAGCCGCCTTGGTTCCTTCCCTCGCACGGCTACCCGTGGGGGCGGCGAAACGCGCCGTTCGAATCTTGAAATCTGTGCGTCCGGGTGATGAATCGACGTCATCAACCGGACGTCGCTCTCGGGTTTCGATGGGGGTGCAACCATGACCGATCCAATCAACCAACGAAAAGACCATCACATCGACCTTTGTTTGACCGAAAACGTCGAACCGAAAGAGTTGTCGAGCGGGTTGGGCGGATACAGGCTGGAGTACGACGCGCTCCCCGAAATGGCGCTTGAAGACGTTGCGCTGGGCACCACGATTCTCGGTCGAACCCTCCGCGCACCCATCATCGTAGGCGCCATGACCGGTGGGACCGAGCGAGCACGTGCGCTCAACACGTGTCTGGCACGAGCTGCCGCTCGCGTAGGTGTGGGTATGGGCCTCGGATCGCAACGAGCCATGATTCACCAGCCGCACACAGCCAATTCCTTTTCTGTACGGGATCAAGCACCGGATCTGCCCCTACTCATTGGCAACGTGGGTGCTGTGCAATTGAATCATGGTGTGTCGGCCAAAGACATCCAACATGCGGTGGATGCGGTCGGGGCGGACGCCCTCACCTTCCATTTGAATCCACTCCAGGAAGCCATTCAGCCGGGGGGAGACACCAACTTTCGCGCATTGCGTGACCGACTGGTGGACGCTGTAAACGCAATGAACGTTCCCTGCCTGGTCAAAGAGGTGGGGGCTGGCATTTCCGAAAAAACGGCGCGCAAGCTGGCGACCATTCCATTGGCGGGCGTAGAAAGCGCGGGGGTGGGTGGCACGTCATGGGCCCAGGTTGAGAGTTATCGTGCCCCCGAAGACAGCGCTCAACAGCACACCGGCCGTGCACTGGCGGGCTTTGGTGTTCCGACAGCCCTATCCATACGCGCGTGCCGTCGGGCTTTTGGAGACCGTTTGGTGATCGGTTCCGGTGGCATTCGTACTGGGATGGACATAG
>CAUZBV010000110.1:0-9049 GCA_963578115.1 Myxococcales bacterium | reverse complement strand
CCTGAGATGATTGCTTCGCTCAAGAAGCTCACCGAAGAAAAAGCCGTTGCGATCAAAATGGAAGCGGCCATACGACTGTACAAATGGGGCGAGACGAAGTTCGCTTTGCCCATCCTGACGGGGTTGAGCGAGCAGGGTGTTGCGCTCCGCAGAGCCTTCCAGACGGGCTACAAAGACGGAAGGCCTGAATACGACAAGAACGCGGCCCGTTTTTTCAAAGCGGCTCTCAAGAATGACAAGCAAGTGTACGCTCGTTTGGACGCCGCCGTGGGCCTCATTGAGTTGGGCAAGGGAAAAGCCGGATTGGGTGTGATTAAGTCGGTTCTCGAAAAAGAAGAGCGTTATCACATTCGAATGGCTGCGGTGAATTATATGTCGCCGCTGAAGACGAACGAAAAAGTGCGCGCCCTTCTCGAGGCTGCCACCACCGACAAGGATGAGCGAGTAGCACGTCGTGCGAAGCAGATTCTCGGTGTGGCGGTGGTCGAGGTAAAGAAGGCGCCAGCACTCGCCCCGAAGCCGGTCAAAGAGAAGCCGGTTGCTGCGCCCAAAGAAGGACCTGAGCCGGGCGAGTAATCTCAAATATTAACACCGGAAAACGCCTGTCGATGGGATCGACAGGCGTTTTTTTTTGTCCGCTTTGGAGCGCAACGGCTCATTGCGTTGCCGTCCATTGATTCCACGATTTTCCCTGCAGTGCTTCTCGTGATAAAATAATCGGTCTTTGCAGGGGGAGGTTCTGCTCGGCACATGGATACCAATGAGCTATTAGGCCGTATCTTCGATCGCCGGTATCGGATTAACGAATTGATCGGGTCCGGTGGAATGGGGGCCGTGTACCGCGCCACGCAGCTGGGCATGAACCGCGAGGTTGCGCTCAAAGTCCTGGGCCGGGGTGTCGCGGACAGTGACAAACAGGCTCAGCGATTCAAGCAAGAAGCCCACGCGTCCAGCCGACTGCAACATCCGAACACCATTCGTGTGTTTGACTCGGGCCAAACCGAGGACGGCCGGTTGTTTTTGGCGATGGAATACCTCAAGGGAGACACGCTCTCGGAGGTCCTCAAAAAAGCAAAAACGCTCACGATTGATCGGGCGGGTCACATTGGTCGTCAGATCTGTAAGTCGTTGGCAGAGGCTCACCAGAACGGCATCGTTCACCGCGATCTCAAGCCGGACAACATCTTCATTACGGATATTTTTGGGGAGGATGACTTCGTAAAAGTGTTGGATTTCGGGATTGCCAAGTCTTCGGATAGCGAGGAGATGGCCTCCCTGACTCAGACCGGATTTATCTGTGGTACTCCGCGGTATCTGTCGCCCGAGCAAGCGTTGGGTCGTCCTGTAGACGGCCGCAGTGATCTCTATTCGTTGGGTGTCATTCTCTATGAATTGCTGACTGGAGCGCCGCCCTTCATAGCTGCCACACCCATTGCCTTGGTGATGAAGCATATTCACGAGGCGGCGCCAGACGTGGAGTTGGGCGAGGCCGAGCGTGGAGAATGGATGAGTGCGCTCATCGGTTGTCTGTTGAATAAAGAGCCCAACAAACGTCCATCGTCTGCTGCAGTCGTCTCGCAGTCACTGAACGAAATCATGTCCAACAACAAGCCGGAGTTTATTTCTTCGGGATACCCGGGAAGCGGCAGTGGGCGTACTCTCGCGCCGACCACGGGGGGTGTACGGACACTCGATTTCCGATCTTCCGCGGCGCCCTCACCGGCTCTCGCCGTCCAACAGAACGCCGTTTTGTCGACCCATGAAACGGTCATGTTGGACACCGAGGGTCTACGCCCAGCCATTGATGCGACAAGCGACGCCCCCATGGCCCGAGAGACTTTTGATCATCATCTCGGTTCAATGTCCTCCGACGAAATCACCGAGGCAACGGGCGCGCCAGCCATAGAGGACCCACCCGAGCAGCCCACGGTGATCGCCGACCTTGGTGTAGCGTCGGGCCAGGACGACGTGCAGGAAGCCCCCCTGCCTTTTGGGGCCGGTCGAACGTTTGTGGTGGATACACAAACGGACGTGGGAGAAGGAACCGAATCCCAGTCCGAGGCGAGATTGCCTTCCACCCGGTCGGCTGCTCCGAAGCGCCGTTCGTTATCGACCGCAGGGTACCGTACGGGTCGAAAACGGCGTTCCCCGTCAACGACGATCGCGACACCAGCCAACGTGCCGACGTCGGGGAGCGACGGACACCTCATGACGCAAGCGTTTCCGGAGCCGGACATCCTCTCCGCGGATGATGAACTGGCCCGACAGGCGTTTGGTTCCGGGCGATGGCAATCGTACCTCTTGGCGGGAGGGATTGTGCTGATGCTGTGCACTATTGTGTTGATGATTTGGCGTGGGGACAGCCAATCCGAACCGACCGCGCTGGAGGATCCCGTCGATCGAAACGCCCCCACTTCCAAGGATGTCCCGAAGGCCTCCCCGGGGGTAAGAACACAAGCCGACTCCGACAAGGTCGCTGCTGAGACGATCGCCTCTGAGAAGGCGGCTACGGACAAGATCGCCTCTGAGAAGGCCGCTACGGACAAGGCCGCCGCCGAGAAGGCCGCTACGGACAAGGCCGCCGCCGAGAAGGCCGCTACGGACAAGGCCGCCGCCGAGAAGGCTGCTACGGACAAGACCGCCGCCGAGAAGGCTGCTGCGGACAAGATCGCCGCCGAGAAGGCTGCTACGGACAAGACCGCCGCCGAGAAGGCTGCTGCGGACAAGATCGCCTCTGAGAAGGCCGCTGCGGACAAGATCGCCTCTGAGAAGGCTGCTGCGGACAAGGCCGCTGCGGGCAAGGCCGCCGCCGCGAAGAAAACCGAGGTTTCTCCTGGGAAGAAGACATCGAGACCGAAGCGTGCTAGCACCAAGGTGAAGAAGAAAACGTCGACTCAGGCGAAAAAGAAACGCGCTAGGAAGACAAAACTGAAAAAGAAACGACCCAAGAAGAAAGTGATTATCGACCTTTTCTAATGCGTATTGTCATTGCCATGTTGTCGTTCCAACTGCTCGCTTTACCGGCGTATTCGCAACAACAACGGGATCCCGAAAAGGCGATCAAGTTAGTGGATGCGGCCAAACGGGCCAAAGCGCTTGGGAATAACCGACGCTCCATCGAAAAACTTCTCGAGGCCTACAAGTATCTGCCAGATCCTAGGATTCTTGTGAACGTTGCGCGTCGTTACATCGATCTAAACGAACCTCAGAATGCACTGAAAGAGTTGCGGGCCATCAAGACGGGAAATCGGCAGATTCGGAAATTGATAGCGGCCGAGATCAAGAAGATTGAAGATCTTGTATCGAAACCGCTCTTGGTGACCTTTGACACGGAGCCGCCGGGCGCCTTGGTCACTTTCGAGTCCGGAGACCCCTTGACGACGCCTGGACGACGCAACCTGAAACGTGGACAGTACAAAGTCACGGTCTTCTTGGACGGGTACGAAAAGGGGCGGGGCGTTGTGTCCGTGAAAGGCATTCGCCCCGTCAACCGCACGTGGAAGCTCAAGTCGTTTCATGGGCATGTGCGCATCGCAGTGGGGGGATTACCGGCGGGTGCAAAAGCTACGGTCTTGCTTGATGACAAGCCGATCGAGCTTGGAATACGCCATAAAGTTCCTCGAGGTAAGCACTGGGTGAAGTGTTCCATCGGGGGCGAGCACGAGAATCAGCTCCTGGTGGATGTCGGTGCCGGTGGTGATCTGGATGTTCGGTGTGTGTTAACGGGCATCAAGATGAAAAAAGCGCCCTGGAAAACCATCGCCGCGTGGACATCGATTGGGGTTGGGGCCGCGGTCGTCGCGACAGGCGTCGCGCTTTTTGTTTCTCATTCCATGGATATGGATCAGTATCAGCCTCCACAGTACACTATCGAGAGCGAAACCAAGCAATTGGGCGGTGGTGTGTCTCTAGGCGTGGGTGCCGGTCTGATTGGCCTCGGTACGTACTGGCTGTTCTCGGAATGAGTCAAGACGCGGAAATCCACGATCTTCTCGACACGATCGCACACGCACGGCATTCAGGCGATGAACGGATGCTGGCTGTGGCCTTAATGCGCCTGGCCGAAGAAACTCCCCTATTCATGGCGTACAGTTCCGATGTGGACAGTTGGCTTACGGAGGCCACGGATCTCTCTCATCGGGTTGTCCTTCCCTCGGATTATGAGGTGCGGCAGTTGGTGCGGCGGGGGGACTGGTTTCTGAGCAATGGCATGGCATGGGAAGCGCACAATGTTGCTGCCGAAGCGGGCCAAGGGTTGTCCCACGACGATGAGTCGACTGCATTGGCGGACCGATGTTCGATGGTGCAAGCCAGGGCGTTGGTTCGTCTTGGAAAGCAAGATCTTGCTGTCACACTATTCGACGCATTGGTGGCACGTGAGGTATCGGAGAATCAGGAAGACCCAACCGTCGCCGGCTTGGCATTCATTGCGGCGGGTGAGGCCCACTTGTTCGAGGGCCGGTATGATCTTGCAAGTCGTCCGCTGGAAGCCGCTATGGAATTCTTACCGGATACGCCGTCTGCGCATCGACTACGTTACGATGCTTTGCTGGGTCTGGGGATGCTTGCGCATCGTTCGTCGGACTTTAAGCTTGCGGTCAAACGCTATGAACACGCCATTTCATTGGCTGAGAAACATCAATCCAAACCAGAACAGATCGAGGCACTACTTCTTTTGGCTACGCTCGTACGAGGCCAAGGAGACCGACACACTGCGCATGCCCACATCGAGCGGGTACAGGGGCTGTCCAAGCAGGCCGAACTTTCGACGGTTGTGCGGACATTTCCCACCGAGCGTGTGCGAAACTTGGTGGGGTGCACCTCATTGGACGACCTGGTTCGTCGTGCACGTGCCCTGGCGCGAGATTGTGGCAGTCAGGGGGATTTGATGGGGTATGTGCAATTGACCGCTCTCGTGGCTACGGTATTGGATATCGATGGCAAATCGGGCGAAGCCTGTGCACTCCTACAAACCGTGTGGGAAGTGCTGGAGGCCGACGGGTACAACGAAGTGGGCGCTCTCCTTCGAAACCATCGCAAAGGCTACGAGTCGTAGGACCGACATCAGCGAAAAGAAAACGGGGTTATTGGGTGTAGATCGTGGTGTCTCCGCCCAACCACACGCTGCTCGCGGACGTGCCGTAGACCACGTTATGGTCCTTCGCAGGAAATGTCTGTTCTTGATACCATGTGCCGTTGTTGTAGCGGTAAACGTATCCGTTGCCAGCAGCGGCATACACTGGGCTGAGCCCGTCCATCCACACGCTATTCAAGGTGGATCCTTTGCCCAGTCCACTGGTGAGGTCCTCTCCCACCGACAGGTCACTCCATGAGCCGTTGTAGTGGTGGACGGCCCCTTTCACACCCACCGCCCAGATGTCATTGGCGCCGGTCCCGTAGATTGCGGTCAGGGCGTTGGCCGATACGGTCGTACTCTGCCATTCACTGCCGTCAAAATGCTTCACGTTGCCGCTGCTGCCGGTCACCACGTAGAAGTTGGACGTGCTTGTACCCCAGCCCGCTGTGCCCGCACCGCCGGCCGTGTCCTGCCAAGTTGTGCCATTCCAGAACCACGTGTTGTCGCTACGCACGACATAGAGAACGGCAAATGCATCTCCATTGTCATCGGTTTTTGCGACACCCCAGATGTCTGCATTGGGGGCGGAGTCGGGAGGAGCTGTCCCATCGACCCACGCGCTGCCGTCCCAGGTTTTGAATAGGCTGTCTCCGACGGCGAAGATGAGGGTGCCAGAGTTGTTGCCCCACATGGCTCGGAAATCGTTGGACCCCGAACCGTCGGCACAGGTGCCACCGGCAATCTTGACCTCCAACCACTCCTCGTCGATGTAGCGGATAGCGAGGCAGTCATCCCCGACGCCCCAGAGGTCGTCTTGGCTGCCGGGCATTCCCCAAAATGCGGTCACGCCACGGTCAATGGAAGGAAATATCCACTTGGTGTCGATGTTCCGATACGCGTATTTTCCTTCCTGGGTGACAATCCATGTACCGTCGGACGGCGCGGCTCCCCCGTGTACCCCCCGGATGCTGCTGCCGCTCAGGTTACTCTCTACTTTGGCCGATTTTATCCATCCGTCTGCGCTCGCGTCGGAGGTGTAGGCCTTGCCCCCATCAGCCA
Source organism: Myxococcales bacterium (assembly GCA_963578115.1). Taxonomy (GTDB): domain Bacteria; phylum Myxococcota_A; class UBA9042; genus CAUZBV01. Next base: position 2,913 of record CAUZBV010000110.1, on the reverse strand, counting down.
CAGCGAACACGGTGACATCGAGGTTCTCGTCTTTTTCACCCCAGATGGCGTGGAAGTTCACGCCGGTGTCGCCATAGGATTCCGACAACCAAGCGCCGTTCTTAAAGCGTAGGATCTGACCATTCGTGACACCCCACAGGGTGGAAACACTGACGCCCCAGAGACCGACTACGCTGGTGGAGGCTCCGCTCTCCTGTGTGATCCAATTCTCCGTATCGTAATGGACCATTGTGCCGTTTTCTCCACCGATCCACACCTGAGACCCTGCGTTGGGAGCCCACACAGAATGCAGATTTGTGGTCGTCCATGTGGCTTCCTCTTCCCACACTTCAGTCGTCCACGGGCCGCCGTGACCAGTGAGCAGTATTCCATCGTCTCCGACCACAAACAGGTCCAGTTTTTCGCTGGCCGCACTGTATCGACCATAAATATCGTTCAAATTGGAGAAGATCTCCGTGATTTCGGTGGTCCATTTGTTCGCTTCGTAGCGAAGAATCTTTCCGTCTTCCCCCACGGCGTAGAGCACCACTCCGTTGGCATAGTATCCCCAGATGGAATGGAGATCCTTGGTGGTGAAAGAGGCCATATGCGTCCATTCCAAGCCGTCGAAATGCACGATCTGCCCCCCGTCACCCACCGCATACAAATGACTATCGATGGTGATCATGTCGTTCATTCCCGACAGAGGCAGTGGAGTGACTCGTTTCCATGTCACGCAACTACCCCCCATGCACTTTCCTTCCCCACAAACGTTGTCGAGCGTGCCTGTGACGCCGCATGAGTCTTGTTTGTACACATTGTCGCCCACGCACACCAAACTGTAATCGGCCACGCAGGTACACAGTCCTTGCGCACACATAAAGTCGCCCGGACAACCGGAGAAGGTTTTTACCCAGCATCCTTCGGCGTCTTGAACACACGTGTAGATCTGTTCACCGTCGTCTGTGCAGCCCGTCTCATTTTCCGCGCATATGAAGGGGCAGCCGCCCTTATCAATCAAGACTTGCACCTTGATTTCGAGCTCGTCGACTTGGTTCGATAAGGTCGTCAGATCGCTGGCGTCGTTCTTAGTCAAGAAGTCCGATGCGGCGAAACCGCCCAGTTTTCCGGCGTCTTCGGCATAGGCGGCTGTGGACGCGGTTCCTGCACGCAGGGCGTAGGGAACACTGACCAACTGCATTCGGGGCTCCAACTCCGGTCCATCGGAGACGGACAGGCCCACGTACTTAATAGTGCCGTCGAGCTCCAACACCGGAAATGGATTGTTTCCGGCGCCCAAGAGAACAAAGAAGTTCCCGTTGTCGACCGCGACACTGGAGAATGTATCGCTCCACAAGTCCGAACCACCCACGGATGTGTTGTACAGCCGAAAGGTCATCTTGATCCCGCCCGGCGCAGACACTTCGATGTCGTCCAGATTGGTCAAAACACCCTGAAAACCGATCATTTCCGGGACGTCGGCGAGGGCCATGCTCGGCAGGGCGACGCCAAGAACAACCAGGACGAGGAATCGTGTTCGATCCAATCGCATCATTCTGTCTCTCCTAAGCTTTGGAGTCCAAAGGCGCGGACTCGATAGAGGTCATTTTCGGCCGTTCCGATGATCTGAGGGTAGCCAATGGTGGCTTGGAACTGGTGTGTGTTCGGATCCCCCGTCGGTGCACTGGGGGAGATATACCAACTTCGCAACTGGAAATTGGCACAGCCTGGCAATTCAAAGTTCGGGGAACCGGTGCACTGTCCGCTTTGGCACTGATCACTGATCGTACAGTCGTCTCCGTCGTCACATACTGAGCCGTTGGCGGTGGCGACGGTCTGGCACTCTGCCACCCCATCCACGTTCTGACACACGGACAATTGGCATATGTTGAGACCGTCCTGTGGACATTGGACAGCCGTCTCTTGGTCAATGACGCAAAAGTCATTTGCGCACACATACGAACCGGCGCAGGGATTGGTGGGCAGGGGGCATGGATTCAGGAGATCGCATGGGCAAATGCCTTCACCAGTACACGCGCCGAGCTCACATGAGTCCGGCTTCGTGCACGCATCACCATCGTCACAATCTCCGGCTACAGCTTCTGCAATGCAGTCCCCCGTGGCGGTATCACAATAGTTGTTGGTGCAGACGTTGTCGTCTGCGCAGTCATTCGGCGCGCCGGCTTTGCAGGCTCCGTCCAGGCACGAATCGTTGATCGTACATGGATCGCCGTCCGAGCAGGCAGCGATGTTGTCCGCTTCGTAGGTGCATCCTTTCGTGGGATCGCAACTGTCTGTCGTGCATGGGTTGGTGTCGTCGCAATTGATCTCTTGGCCTAGGCACGCGCCTTGAAGGCACGCAGTGTTCTTGTTGCACTCGTTGCCGTCGTCACAGGCTTGACCATCGGCTTCGGTTTGAATTTCACAGAGTCCGGCGACACAGACGAAGGCTTTGCAGAGTCCGGCGCTCCCCAACGCGTCCAAGCAGTCATTTTCGTCGACACAGGTGGTTGTTTGTACGGCCGGTGTGCACGTGGGATCGCCATCGTCACCCACATGGCATGGATCGTCTTCGGAGCATACGATCTTTTGTTCAAAGCCGATGGCCGTACAGTGAACCAGATCGTTTCCGTCGCATTTCTTGGTGTTTGGCTCGCAAGAGCCCATGGGATAATTTTCCTTGATGGTCGTGCAACCCGCCAAGGCATTCAGGATCAGCGCAAACACCGAAACACTAAACAGGCCCCAATATGTCCATCCACTTTCTCGCATCGGACGCTACGGTACCATGTGGTTGGTGCCTGCTTCAAGTTGACGGGGGTCGGAATCACGGTGGGTGAAGGGATGGCTTTCCCCGAAAGCGTGGTTGTACTACCATCATGCCTCGAATTGTCGCCCGGAAGGAGCGGTTATGCTGAATTGGTTTTATCGTGC
>CAUZBV010000109.1:0-9054 GCA_963578115.1 Myxococcales bacterium | reverse complement strand
CCTTCATGAAAAAGTATTTGTGCCTCTAGGGCGACCCCGTGCGTCCGGCTAGTGAAACTCCAACTCCGGCGGTCGTTTGAGCCGAGCAAAGTTCAAGTCATTGCTCCGATACCCGAGCAGCACCAAAAAGAGATGGGCATGCACGTCGCTGCCACGCCCCAGGTCGGCCTCCATAAAGACGGCCTTGTAGCGATAGTTAAAGCCGAGCCAAAATCCACCACCGTCCTCGGGATCATCCAAAGGAATGTCCATGCCCACACCACCGTACATGACGGGTGCCCACTCCACGCGATCCACGTCGAGCGAACGGGACTGAATCGACACCCGCTCCACGCCGCCACCGAACTGGATGTACAAACCACTCACGATGTACCACCACCGATTGTTTCGCAAAATGTTGAAAAAGAATGGGTGCGCATTGGTTAATATCGAAATTCCGTGACCCTTGAATTGCGCTCGTTCTTGCTGCACGACCACCGCGTGTTGTCGGAACTGATACTCCAACTGCACATCGAACAGTTGGAGAACGGTCGACACCCGGGCGAAGGCACCGACCATCACAGAAGGCAACTCCTCGTCATACCCACCGTACGTAAGAAGACCGGTCCCTCCAAGGAGTCCCCCGCCGATATGTGCCCCCATATACCGAGCCGGCATGTGCCCTTCGTCTGCACACACGGGTGCGCCGACGCCCAGGAGGGGGGCCCAAATCAAAACCAGTACAACGGTCCGAAAAAGGTGCATTGACAGCCCTGCCTAAGCCTTCTATCTCGCTATGTGTGAACGTGTCAAAGTCAATTCTGCCTCTTCTCGCCACGCTGCTCGTGAGCCATGCCCAGGCCAAGCCCCCAAAGGACGACCCCGTTCGCATTGTCCGGAACCACGCATCGCGGGCCTCCCTGTGGATGCGCAAAGGGGACCGGGCATTGCGTAAGAACGACATCCGCAAAGCGTGCGAAGCGTATCAAAGTGCCCACAAAGCGCTCCCATCGTGGTGGATGCCCCATTTGGCAATCGTTCGCTGTGGGCGAATCACCGGGATTTCCCTCGCGACATTGCTGACCCATGCACTCTATGCCCGAAAAGCACGTCCCCAAATCGCTTTGACACACCTGGAATACGGCGCCGTTTTGGAAGAGTTGGGACGGAACCAAGAGGCGGCGCGGTCCTACGAAGCCGCCCTGAGAATCGACGTCAACCGCCATCACGCCCGACAGCGCCTGGGGATGTTGCTGGCATCCCTCGGTAATCTGAAGGCCGCTCGACGACACCTCGAGAATGTTCGCCGCCACGGTTTCGACACGATTCGGGGCCAGCTATCGCTTGCTCAGATCTATGAAAAACTGCGCATGCTCCCGAAAGCCGAAGCGGCGTTGCAAGACGTAGTCAAACGAAGCCGATATCCGTCCCAGGCCATGGCCCGTCTCATTCGTTTTTACGATCGACAACACATGGAAGAAAAGGGGGACGAGGCGAAGAGGCGGTTTCAAAACCGATTCGGGCGATCACACTAATGTCGACAATTCTTTCAATCCCACGGAACTTTTCGGGCGATGCCGTATCTAATGGACATGAAAAGGCACGATAGGGTGCCATATGAAACCATTCCCAAGGCTCTGCTAACGCTTGACGGACTTCGACGTTTCAACCTACACTCGTCGAACCCGTGGAACCGCCCAGGGAACGGTGAGATTGAATTTATGTTGAACCCTGCGGTCGTTTACGGCCCCCACGGAGCAGTCCGGCTGAGGAATTCATGAGCTACATTGGAAACATCCTGACCTTGATTGGAGTCCTACTCGTCGCGCTTGGCGGGTTTGTCGATCCATGGTTCACGGCTACCGCCGCCGGTGAAAGCCCTCTGCAGATAATGGCCTACCATCTTATCCCGGGCCAGCTCGCCATCAGCGTCGCCGCCTTGGCCGGTATCATGACTCTCTTGGGAATCTTCCTTCGCCGACGAGCCATTATCATCTCCGAGAGCATCTCCGCATTGGTGTTGTTCGGTCTACTTGCCTGGGCTTTCTTTGATTCGTACGGCGTCACAGGTGCTGGTGAGCAATTTGAGCTCGCTGTAGGACGAGGCTTTTTCAATGTCTTTCTGGGAAGCCTAGCCATTTTGTTCGGTGCACTTTGGGTCTTTGGGGCCAACCCGCCTATCGACGCCAAACATCGTCCTCTTCGAGTCGCTATGCTGTGGAATGGCAGCGTCATCCAAGAGCAAATCTTCATGGAACCTCATTCCGTGACTATCGGCGAGAACGTAAAGAACACATTTACATTGCCGCAAGGCTGCGGGTTGCCCGAAACGCTCAAGCTCTTTACCGGGACGAGAAAAGGGAAATATACCTTGTCCCTGGGGCGAGACATGAACGGCCAACTTCACCTCGGCGGAGAAAGCCTCACCGTACAACAGTCCATTGAAAACAAGTCGTCTGGAACCAGCGGTCTCAACGACATCCCCTTGGACAGCGACGACTGGGGCATCTTGCATTTTGGTCCCTTGGCCGTTTTCTTCCAATTTGTCCGCCCCATCCAGGTGCGAATGGCCGGCGCTGCCGCATTCGCCGATTCGAACATTTTGGCGTCCCTTTCCAGTGCTGCAGTAGTTCATATAGGACTCATTCTGATGGCATTGTTCATGTGGGTGGAGCATGTGGACATGCGTCGTCAACCCCACATTTTCAAGCAGCTCAGCATCGCTGCCGTCTATGACACAGAGAAAGACGAAGAAGAGGAAGAAGAAGACGAAGGAGAAGAAGAGGACACCACCGGCAAACGTGCCGAAGGGGAAGAGGGTAAGTTCGGCGATCCGGAGATCGATCCGGAGATCGAGTCGAAAGTCCCCCAGAATGAAGGCAAAATGGTGTCCAAGATCGATCCCAAAAAGGTGGGGCTTGTCGACGTATTGCAAGGCAATAAGATCGCCGCCATCTCCAACATCTTGTCGAACAATGCCCAAGGTTTGAGCGACAAGATGGCCATCGCCATGGCCGGTGCAGGCTCTGAGTTTGTGATGGGTCACGGGTCCGGTGGTATGGGCTTTAAAGGAACCGGAACCGGTGGTGGTGGTGAAGGCGGCTACGGACGCATTCACGGCCTGGGCAAGATCGACACCGGTGGTGGTACAGGCATGCACGCCAGCTTGGGCCGTAAAGGCGTCAAGAAGGTCGGAAAGCTACGCATAGGCTCAGGAAGCAGCGCAGGTTTCTGCAAGAAGGGCGACATTTCCCGGGTTGTGCGCCGTCGAGCCGGTGCCATTCGGGCCTGTTACGAACAGCGACTACAAGTGAACGCTTCGTTGCGCGGTAAGGTCACCGTCCGCTGGACCATCAGCACATCAGGCAGCGTTTCCGGCGCCAGCGCCGTGGGAAATACGTTGGGTGATGGCGTCGCAACAAGCTGCATTCTCCGGAATATTCGCCGTATGCGCTTTCCCAAGCCTGAAGGTGGCATCTGCAAAGTGCAGTGGCCCTTCGTCTTCAACTCAGGCTGATCGCCACACCAAGTCCACACGGTTCCACCATCCAACACTGTCTTGGATGTGCCTATGTACGGATGAACCTGACGGACCTGTCCTCTAGGATTGACGTCGATCCAGTCCGTACTTACTCACTTTTCGGATGAGGTTGCGACGGCTCACGCCCAATGCCTGTGCAGTCTTGGTCTTGTTCCAGCGACAACGTTTCAAATGCTCGAAGATCATCGCTCGTTCCATGGCTTCCAAGGCTTCTGGCAGACTCAAATCTGTATGGACGGCGGTCAACACAGGATCCGGCAGCGGACGATACCGAATGCGCGGAGAGAGCAAATCCTGGTCGATCGTCGTAATCATCGGCCCATTCAAAACAAGCAAACGCTCGATCTCGTTCTCAAGCTCCCGAACATTACCCGGCCAATCGTAGTCCATCAAACAGGTGAGCGCGTCGCGCGAAAGCCGTTTCCGGCCTCCAGGACCCGCCTTCGGCTTGCGACCCCTTGAAGACGGAGCCACCACATCTTGTGCGGCATGCGACAAGAAGTGATCGATCAGCAAGGGGATGTCGTCACGGCGCTCCCGCAACGGTGGTATCCGTAAATTGATGACGTTGATCCGATAATAGAGGTCTTCACGAAACAAGCCGTCTTTAACCAGTTGTAGTAAGTCCCGATTGGTCGCACACAAAATGCGAACGTCCACCTTCTGAACCCCAACATCGCCCACGGCTGTGAATGTCCCTTCCTGAAGAACGCGGAGTAGTTTTACTTGGAGAGCCGGACTCATTTCACCGATCTCGTCGAAAAAGAGCGTGCCGCCATCGGCCGTATTAAACAACCCGGGCTTGTCGGCGATGGCTCCCGTAAATGCCCCGTGGATGTGGCCGAACAACTCACTCTCCAACAAGTTGTCATTCAAGGCAGAGCAATTCTGAACCACAAAAGGAGCATCGGACCGCGGAGAATTGACATGCACTTCACGAGCTACGAGCTCTTTTCCCGTGCCGTTCTCGCCATGAATGTACACGGTCGATTCGCTTTCAGAAACGCGGTCCAACGTATGAAATAGTTCCACCATTGACGCACTTTCCCCAATGATGTGGGCATGGCGACTGCGGTTCGTGTTTCGTCGTTTCTCTCGCCGACGCTCTTGATGCTGGCACTCACTCGCGTGATGCCCCGCTTCCTTGGATAGGATATCCATCAATTCTGCGATGTGATGGATGTCTCGTCTGTCCAAAGGCGGTACACGCTCGGCATATTCTTGCGTGACTGTCGCAGGAACATCGGCAGCAATCAGCGCTTTTCGGATGGTTCGTATGCGACTGGCTCGTTGCTCAGAGAACACAAAGGGGCCCAACACAAGACGCACTGACACACCCTCGATTGGAAGCTGAACCGCCATCAGTTGAAACCCCCCGGGATGGTCAACGATGTCCACCCCCTCGGTGGGTGCCCAGTCGTCGCTGAGTTGCTTCTGAAGGACCTGAATCCCCTCATACGAGTCGGTCAACTTGGCCCATAAGTCGAGGGGAGAATTGTCTTTTTGCATCAGTGGCGCGACGGCACCGTCCTCGCCCAACAGTCGCATGCCCAGCTGCCACCGGCCCTCAAAGTAATTCCCCAGCGAGCGAAAAACGTGCAACCCACGGAGGACAGCAACTGTGTCGTCAACTACTTGCACTGTTCTTTATTGTCTTCCGGACAACAGGACAAAGTCACGGTGCTCCCGCTGCCGGATCCGGTACACTTGTAGATCAGTGGGCCCCATTGAATGTCTTCGCTGCGCACAAAGTAGGTGTGACCGGGGCCAACCGGAATATCTCCCTGGCTCACAAACGTTTCACCATAGGTGAGCAGGGATGGTTCCAAGGCTTGATCCAAGAGGACTTCTGCGAAGTCCACCACCCCCTGGCAATCCGTGTGAAACGACAGCTTCAGATTGCAGCAGGAGTCCGAAGTAGGACAAACAAAGGGATCCGGTCCACTCGGGGACGAACTCGAGCATGAAAAAGCCCCCAGAAGGATACTTCCGAGGCAAAAAATGACGGTATATGAGCGCATGGATACCACCGGCCACAATGGCGACAAGGCGAGACGATGTCAAGAGTCACCGGCGTTGACGTACATAGGTCCCTCTGGTAATTCCAAAGATGCATTCGAAACATGGTAGAGGAGTACACATCGTGAAGCGCACACGTTTCTTGGGTTGGGTTGTCTTCCTCGTCGGCGTGTCCGGCACGTTTGATCCCCACTCGGCATTGGCCGACGATTGGAGCCCTCACCGAACCGAGTGCAACCGGATCTTCTCCCAGGGCGAACAGAGTGCGCTGCCTTCACTGAAGAAGTGTGTCGCCTTGTGGCTCACCTATTGGGACCGCTCGAAACTCAGCGTGACGGATCGGCAGCTGCTCGTCCGAGGAATCACGGCGCTCCATCGTCTGTCTTTGAGAAAGAACGATTCCGGAGGCAGTCATCTCGCAAACCAAGCCGCATCGGAGGTAGGCATCGTCCTTTCCGGATCGTCCTCTTCCAGCAGCACACGAAAGACGACACCGAACAAGAGACCGAACCCAGGGACGTCTACCAAGCGCCCAACTCCTAGTGCATCCAACTCGACGGTCACCGGTCGAGAACCCTTTCAGTGCCCCGAGGTGAGTTCCAAAGCGAATGGCAAAGCAAAGAGCTTGGTTTCCAAAGGCGTGCGGGCGTTTCGGAAGAAAAAGCGGAAGAAAGCGCTGGAGCACTACCTGAACGCTCTCAAGATTAATCCCTGTCACGAGAATGGATTGTTCAACGCTGCCGCTGAATACGCATTTGCGGAAAAAGCGGACCAATCTGTGGAGTTGCTTCAACGTCTAGCAGACATCGGGTCGAAAGGTGCCCTTAAGCGCCTCAACTCATCACGAATCGACCCCGACTTCGAGCCCATTCACAACCATGTGCCGTACAAGAAGGTGTCCGGTTTTGCTCGCATGAAGATCTTCAACAGCCTGGTGGACGTAAGCGGCTATGACTTGGGAGAGCACGAACTCTATCGCATTGAGGACTTGTTGAAGAAGTTCAAATATCCAGTGGAAAAGGTGGGGCTCCGAGACAAGGTACAAGGCCGAAAGCGACCGGTGGTGTTCTACAAAGAACACTCCGCAGCCACTGCCTATGTAGTAGCCAAGATCGTGGGACACCCCGGTGTCCAATTGCGCAAGATTTGCAAAGAGATCTATCCGGACTGGGAGACCGACTACGACATCGTGGTGACGTGGGGCAATCGGATCAAAAAAATCGACGGCGAGCCCGCCCCTGCGGTGGACTACACCGAGATGGATCCCGACAAACAGGAAAAGCGGCTGGACAATCTACGCAAGGCCCAAGACGACGCGCTTCGAAAACCGGAAGAAGTGGCGAGAAAGGTAGATCACGCCGTCGAGACACCGGAGCGAATCCAGAAAAAGATTGAGGGCAGTATCGATCGCGTCAAGAAGACCACCGACACAATCGGTCGTACTCTCGACAAAATTGGAAACCTTTGAATCTCACGGGCATTGCTTGCCTGTTCCCGAACAGCACGATATAAGTGAGAATATGAAAATACTTCTGCTCGGCGGGCTGGGTGTCGGTGAATTGGTGCTCATCCTTGTGATCGTTCTGATTATATTCGGTGCTGGAAAACTCCCACAAATTGGGGACGCTCTCGGCAAGGGTATTCGCAACTTCAAGAAGGCCTCTACGGGTCACGAAGATATCGAAGTGACGCCCCAGGAAGCGCCACCTGCGCCACCTCAACAGTTGTCGGAGTCCACAGCCGCTGAACCCGTGGTCGAAGAAGCGCACGAAGTCGAAAAGGCCGACTGAGCGCGCCGTCTCTCCAACCATTTCTCCGGAATATCCGTGCAATGTGGGTTCGGTCGGTGCGTCTATTTTGAAACCGGCGATGTGGACGCTTCTCGCTGATAGCGCTCGGCCAGACTCACGGAATCCATCCACAACGACCGATGTCGATACAGCCTCACTGTACGCAACTCATCCAGCTTGACCGTGAAGTGTAGGCCGTCCTCTTTTTTCTCGATAGAACAAGATAACATCTGCGGAAAGTCTCGAGGGCGGTCCCCAAGTCGATAGCAGACACCACCCAATCGACGTACTCGCTCGCTGGAATTGAGCACAATTAAGAAGGACTCCGGATCCGGAGCCGGCACAATCAAACCATTGGCCAGGTGGAGTGTGTCGTTGAACAATTCAAACGACAGATCCAACCCATGACCTTGGTCGGTCTTGATGGCCAACCGATTCGAGCCCAGGAGCGTCAGGGTACCCTCTTGAACAATTTCATCCTTGTTCCAGGCTGAAAACTGCCCCTTTGAATCGATCGCAATGCGTTCGTACGTCGTGGGGTGCTCCTCGTTCGACACCCAAGTCCCCACCAAGCCTTCTAAGACACGTTCAGGTGCTTTCATCTTGTGGGCTTGATCACCCGGACAAGCGTCGAGACTCAACTCGTGCACGACACGAAATGCGCCCTGTTTACAATATTCTTCCCGCCGTTCGCAGGGTCGAGCGATCTGGTCGACATAGCCCACCTGCCACTGCTCACTGTCACTCATTGGCCAGAGACATGCGTTAATGTCCCGCTTGATCACCGGGCCATCGTTGCGCTCTTCCACGAAAACATACCCATCCAGCCGAAGCATTGAATTGCTTGCGATCAGCCGGTCACATCGTCGTCCCTTGGTGGACACACCATGGTTTTCCAAGTGTTTGTCCATCACAGCGCACGCTTGTTCGAGTGTGAGCGCCAATGTGTTGGTCGGTGCGGTCGGTTTGGTTCCGGCGGTCGCCGCCACCCGTCCAGGTCCAGGGGGTAGAGGGACAACCCCTTCCTCCACTTCCACACTGGGTTTTCGACAGCCAGTCCAAACCATGAGAAGCATGGCCATGCCAGCAATCACCCAAGCGAACGACCAATCCCTCAAGCCAACCACGATTTACAGCTTTCGGCGGGACTTCGTGGACCCTTTCCGTCCACTAGTACTCGACTTCTTCTTCTTCTTCTGGGCAGCGGGCTGCCCAGCGTATTCGTACACCGAAGCAACGATAGCGGGCACTTCGTCATAGAAACTTGGCCGAGTTGTGGCCCCGATGGATGTGTCGAACTCCCAGTCCAGCGCAGCCTGAATACGTCGGACGACTTCCTCCCGCCCGTACTCTAAGTTGCAGAGCAACCGAGCCCGTTCTTGGATGGACCGCACGAATTGATCACGAAATCGCCCCGGGCTGATGGAAGCGGGTTTGCGATGGTTCCATTCAAATGGCATGGTACTCCTTCAAAAGCGTGGTGATGAGCATGGCCGACCCACTCGGCTGTGTCAATTCATCCGGACAACTGCGGCATCACAGACACACTGTTCGTGCGTCCGGACAAACCCCACAAGACACAACATTCTCAACAAGTTCTCATATTCCCCGCTCGGAGACGCCACAGCACAAACACTTCGAACTTGCGACAATCGAGGTCTGCGGCTAGGCTGCTCACGAGTTCAGACTCAAAATAATGACCCAAAATTTTCGAACACAAACCCC
>CAUZBV010000108.1:0-9079 GCA_963578115.1 Myxococcales bacterium | reverse complement strand
ATGAAGGGGTTGACTCCGGGCGTGATCGTCACCCCTACAAGCACTTTCTCATCCGCCACTTTGCGCACCTGATACTCGGCCAGATGTGCCGCCACAATCAGGAGTAGAGGGTACAAAAGCATCGGCAAAACGAGCATCAAGAACACCGAGCGTCGGTCGCGCACGACCTCCAACAACTCTTTTCGCAGCAACATCCGGACGTTTCGCCAACTCATGACTCGCCCTCCGCCCGCTCCACCAAGGCGAGAAATGCCTCGGTCAGGGTCGAGGTCCCCGTCTCGATCTGCAGCTCACGAAGCGATCCTTCGTGGATGAGCCGGCCCGCATGGAGAACCCCGATCCGGTCACAGACGAGTTGGGCCTCGCTCAGCTTGTGCGTTGACAGCAAGACCGCACGACCGCGTGCCGCCTCCGCCCGCACACGCTGGTTGATGAAGCGTGCGCTGACCACGTCCAATGCCGCTGTGGGTTCATCGAGAATCAACACCTGAGGATCGTGAATCAAAGCGCGCGCGATCGCCACACGCTGTCGCTGTCCGGTGCTCAGCGTTCCACACCGTCGGTCGAGAAACGAGAAAAGATCGAGGTCCCGTGCCAAAGCCTCGATCCGATCGGTCAATAGCGCCCCTGAGAAGCCGGATACGCCGCCAAAAAACTGCATGGTTTCCCGAGGCGTGAGGCGCGCATACAACGCCGTGTCGCCGGTCAGGTATCCAATGATTCTCTTAACTTGAATGGGATCGTTGATTGGACAAAACCCCGCGATCGTTGCCTGGCCCTCGGTCGGGGTCAGGAGTCCTGCGAGCATACGGAGTGTCGTGGTTTTCCCGGCGCCATTGGCCCCCAACAGTCCATACACCTCGCCCGGTTCCACGCGTAGGCTCACCTGGTCCACGGCCAGCACGTCGCCAAAACGTCGGACCAATCCCGTGGCAGCAATGGCCTCAGCCGTCGTCATTCGCCCCCTCCATCGCCCAAAGTCACCAACACAACACCGATCAGACCATGGGGGTGATCGGGATATTGATACACGGCAATGCCCAAGCGGCGCGTGGCCGACGCGAACAGCTGAGACGGAAGGACCAATGTCTCCATATTCGACGTACTCGCTGCCCACACAAAGAGTCGTCCTAGTCGGGGAAACCGTTTGCTGGCATCGGCGATAAGACGGTCTGGAACCCCTTGACCGCCACCGGCCGCCAATTCCAATACCCCCTGCCTAGCCACATTGTCCAACGCATCATCGCGCTCCAAGGGCTCCTGTCCTGCGCGCGCTCGAAGGGTTCGAATTCGCTTGAGTACGCTTTCGCGCCCATCCGTGCTCGTCACGCGCTCGACAGGCACCGCAAACACCTGGGTTAGCCACCAGAGCGTTTTCTCGCCCTGACGCTGTCCGGCCACACCGATCCCCACATGGGTAAAGTGCTTGTTAAGGATGTTGCGACGATGCCCCAGACTGTGCATCAATCCCGACTGCGCCCCATGAATCGACCCTCCCTTGGCCACATTCTCTGCAGAATGGGCGGTCCGATAGGCGGCGCTGCTCAGTCGATCTGCTGGGGTTCCGGACTCCACCGAATAGTGGCCAAAGAAGCTGTGATCTCGCATGTCCACGCTGTGTCGTCGCGCCACTTGATCCAACCTTGTGTCTCGGAGCAACAGGGACAATCCGTAGCGTTTTCGGTCCACGTTTAAGACATCCATCGCCAAGTCTTCTGCCTCGTCGGACTCGCTAATGTCCGTTTCATCGGGCAGCAATGCAGACACGAGCACACGCGGAACACCCCGTCCCACCGCCACAGGCACCTGCAACAAGGGCGTGTGACCATGAGGTCCTTCGCCACCTACGCTAACCTGCAGGGTTCCTTCTTCATCGCCCGCCTCGACCGACAGCGCAAATCGACGACCTTCGGTGGTTAGGGGTACGGTCTCCAACACACCGTTGGGGCGATGAATGAGCGCGGAGGCGTCCTCAAAGTTGGGAGGCAACACACCCGTCAATGTCCAGCGTGCCCCGACCGGGACGGACCGCAACGCCGGGGAGATTTCCACTTCCCGAAAACTGAGCAAGATCGCAATATGCCGCGATCGTTTGGCCCCGGGTATATAGGCTTCACCAATGCCAACTCGGGTCACTGGATTTTTCTCCGTGTGAGACGAAAGCAACGAACCAATCCGTTCTTCAACGGCGTCCATTCCATCACCGGCCGTGGCCGTATACGCCTGGACAACCGACCGATCAATGGCCCCGGCCGATCGAAGTAAGAAGTCGACAATGTGCTGAGGCACCAAGCCGCCCAGCAGCGAATGTTGAACGGCCAACTCCCGTGCAGCCGCGCCCAAATTGGCGTCATACACCACGTCTCTTCGATCCAGACCCCGGACTACTGCTTGATAGGCCAAGTCACTCTCCGTCATGGAGGCAGCCGCATACTTCTGAGCGGGTGGCTCCACCAACTCCACCACCACCGACGATCCCGGCGGGGGAGACGAGGGATCGAGAAGCACAGGCAAGGTCTCGGTCGTCGGGCCAACCGCCCCTTCCGTGACCGGCATGGCCGTTGGAGAGGACGACGGCGCCGCGGGTGTGCCCACTCGACCGTATTGCGTGAGTAGGTAAACAACGCCCACAATCACTCCGACCCACATGATGATCCAACGTATACGCACCCCAGCAATCTACCAAGTTCTGGGCCGCCTCACCAATTGAACGCATGATCTACTGGCGCCATCGGCCCCAATTGGTCTACCATCCGTCTCATGGCGAGTTGGCATCCGAAGCACACCAACGAATTGGACACCTTGATCTACGTCTTGTCTCACGATTTCAGAGGACCAGCCCGCGCCATGCGCCAATACTGCACGCTACTCGAGAAAGAACTCGAGGCCTCGGAATCCAATGATCGAGTGGGCCATTTGGTGAGTCGACTCTATCAAGTCTTGGATGATCTGGATGGCCGTCTCGATGGTCTTCTTGAATTGTCACGCATCGATCAACCCAAGAGTGAGCCTCTCGCCATTGACATCCAAGCCCTGTTTTCGAGGCTTCTTTCTGAACGCAATCTGACGGGGGGCACCGACGGCGTT
Organism: Myxococcales bacterium; assembly: GCA_963578115.1. Lineage (GTDB taxonomy): Bacteria > Myxococcota_A > UBA9042 > CAUZBV01. Next base: position 5,992 of record CAUZBV010000108.1, on the reverse strand, counting down.
CTTCCCCGGGTACATGGACACCACCAACTGGTAGAGCGGATCCTTGCGGAGCTGCTGGACAATGTATGTCACCATGCCGGAGCGGATGCGACCGTTTCGTTGCGAGCAGAAATCGACCGTTTTTGTGTATCGGACAATGGGTGCGGGATCCCTGACAACATCCGCGAGGAGGCCTTTGTCGTCTTTCGTCCCATTGCCCCCCATGACTCACCCCGTCGCGGGCTCGGCCTGAACATATGCCAACGGATCGTACAAACGTGGGGTGGAGCCATTGGCCTTGGCGACCCCGGAAAAGAGGGGACGCACGTGTTTTTCACACTTCCCATCCAACAGAATGGCTGATAACGTAATCGACCGATTTCAAGACGAAGGGGCACTATGATGCAGGTCCAACCCATGTCCATGGCCAATCCGGTCAGTCCGGAGATGAACCTCTACTTTTATTACCAAGAGATCGTTGACTCCATCGAGCCGCTTCCCATCGAAATCCTCGAATTCTTGGTGTCGAGCGGGACCTCTCGAGGCTGGTTCCCAACCGTAGAAAAATTGCGGTCCCACTTTTCCGACAGCCATGACGCCCAAACGTTGCAGGCGGCGCTCGATGACTTGGTACGCTATCGTTTACTGCATCTCGACTCGAACGATTCTGACCGCATCCAATCCATTGTGGGCGGCATTGTCCAAACCAAGACCGCCTTTCGAGTGATGACCGCCGACAAGGTCGCCTTCTACGTGGGCAGCGCCTTGGACGCCCTGACCATTGCGCCCACGCTTCAAAAGGCGGCACAGATCCGAACCCAATGTGGTGCCACCGGAGAGCCCATTGTGCTCGACGTGGATGCGGAAGGCTCTCTCACGGCGTCCGATCCTCATGAGACCACCTTATTCATGCCCGGCTGGGATGGCGTCGCCTCCATTCCCGAAACATTGGCTTCGAGTCATTTCTTCTGCAACAACGAAGTGCTGAGTCAATGGCAATCAACGAACAATGATCCGGTAGGACTCCCTCTCACCCAAGACACCATCCGTAGCGTTGGCATGGAGATGTCGGTAGCCCTGTCGGCCCTATATATCAGGATGTCCATTTCATGAGTTTGACCATCTACAACACGTTGTCCCGCAAGAAAGAGGGGTTTGAACCCATTGAGCCCGGGAAGGTCAAAATGTACGTGTGCGGCATGACGACCTACGACTTGTGTCACCTCGGACACGCACGTGCCTGCGTAGCGTTCGATGTAGTGCAACGCTATTTGCGCTTTTCTGGCTACGATGTGAGGTACATCCGGAACATCACGGACGTGGATGACAAGATCATCCAACGGGCCAACGAACGCGGCGTGAGCCCAGAGGACCTGGCCAACCAATACATCGATGAATTCCACAAAGACATGGAATCGCTCGACGTCCAGTTGGCTGACGTCGAGCCGCGGGTCTCGACACACATTCAAGAGATCATTCAACTCATCGAGCGAATCCTGGAACAAGGCCACGCGTACACGGTCGATGGCGATGTGTATTTTGATATTCAGAGCTTCGATCCCTATGGCGTGCTCTCAGGACGGACCGTTGAAGAGCTCCAGGCCGGCGCCCGCGTCGAAGTGGACTCGCGCAAGAAGAACCCGGCCGACTTTGCCCTGTGGAAGTCGGTGAAACCGGGGGAGCCCTCTTGGGACAGTCCGTGGGGCCCCGGCCGACCGGGATGGCACATTGAGTGCTCGGCCATGAGTTGCACACACCTGGGCGATGAGTTCGACATTCACGGTGGCGGCGTGGACTTGGTTTTCCCGCACCACGAAAATGAAATCGCCCAGAGTCACGGAGCCAGCGGGAAGCCGCCCGTGCGGTATTGGATGCACAACGGCCACGTCAATGTGGACGACGAGAAGATGTCCAAGAGCCTGAAAAACTTCTTCACCATTCGTGAGGTTCTGAACATCCATCACCCCCAAGCGATCCGGCTCTTTCTTTTGTCGACCCATTATCGAAGTCCCATCAACTACTCCCTGCAGACCTTGGAAGATGCGGAACGACGATTGGCCTATCTCTACGATACGTTGCTGGGCATCGACACCGCATTGGCAGAGGGCATCGACATCGAGAGCGGCGATCTGCTCGAGGGCGACCGTGTACAGCACATCCTGACCCTTTTTGGCGAGGCCATGAACGACGACTTTAACTCCCCCTTGGCACTGGGACATTTGAGCGATGTAGCGAAGTTGGCCAATGACCTGATTCGGCGCAAGAAGAAGACCCCCGGCCGGGGCAAAACGCTACAAGCGATCCGAGATGCGCTCACATCCATAGGCAATGTACTGGGCGTCATGAACAAGGATCCCCGCAAAACCTTGGCCGCGTTGCGTGTCTTGGCCATCCAGCGTCTTGGGATTGATGAAGCGCGCATCGATCAGTTGGTTGTGGAGCGTACAGCGGCCCGAAGTGCGCGTGATTGGGAACGTGCGGATCGCTTGCGGGACCAGTTGTGTGACGAAGGTATTGAGTTGATGGATGGACCGGAAGGAACGACATGGCGCCCCACATTCGCAAACCCATCGTAACGAGAATCCGTGGATGCGAAAACGAGTGAAGATGTCGGGCAAGGAGAACCAGCGATGAGCCTTCTAGAGTTGCAATACTGGCCGGCTAAAGTGCTTCGGGTTGTTGCCAGTCCGGTTACAGAATTCGATGACGCGCTGCAAAAAACCTTGGAGGACATGGCCGAAACCATGTACGTCGAGCGCGGGATCGGCCTGGCTGCGCCGCAGGTAGGCATCTCCAAACGAATGATTGTGATTGATACGCCCACCGATGACGAAGAAAGCACCCAACTGCTAGCGCTGGTCAATCCAGAGATCATCGACGGCAGTGGCGAATTAATCTGGGAAGAGGGGTGTCTGTCCTTTCCCGGCCTCACCGTCGAGATCACACGCAAGGAGACGATTCGTGTCCGCTTTCAAGACCATAAAGGGACATGGATCGAGATGGATGCGACGGGGTTGAAAGCGGTGTGTATCCAACACGAACTGGACCACTTAAGAGGGATCAATTTTATTGACCACGTCAGCCCACTCAGACGCAAGTTGCTCCTGCGTGAGTTGAAGAAGAACCTCGCCGAGCTGGGAGTCGAGACATAGACACAAACGCACTACCACGTGTGGTCTTTATGGGTACCCCGGCGTTTGCCGTGCCTTGTGTGGAGACTTTGAACGCACATCCTGACTGCGCACTCGTCGCGTGCGTCACCCAACCGGATCGGAAACATGGACGGCACAAGGAACCACAGGCTCCCCCGGTGAAAGTCGCGGCTCAACAGCGAGGCATTCCCGTCTTCCAGCCTCGCAAACTCAAGAGTGGATCCTTCCCGGAAGCGTTGGCCTCGGTGGCGCCCGACCTGATCGTGGTAGCGGCATATGGCCGTATCCTCCCAGTGTCCATTCTCACCCTGCCTCGCTTGGGTTGTGTGAATGTCCATGCCAGCCTACTACCGCGATGGCGAGGCGCTGCCCCCATCCAGTGGGCGATCGCCGAAGGAGACGCCGTCAGCGGCGTCTGCTTGATGGTGATGGACGAAGGGCTGGACACAGGGCCCGTGCTGGCCTCCCAGTCTACGCCCATTGCGCCCACCGAGACGGGCGAGTCGCTCCATGACCGCCTCAGCACCCTGGGCGCCAGCCTCCTGGGGGACCGACTGAGCGAAGTACTCAACCAAACCCTTGTCCCTCAAGCGCAAGAAGAGAAGAACGCAAACTATGCACGCATGTTGCGACGCGAAGACGCTTGGATTGATTGGCGTCGCAGCGCCGACACCATCGCGAATCAAATCCGTGGATTTTATCCCTGGCCCGGCGCATCCACGACCATCGTTCTGAACGGGCAGACAAAACGACTCAAGCTCTTTCCCGTCGTAGAGCCCTGCGAGGTGCCCACTGATGCGGCTCCAGGTACACTGATCGAGGTCCGAGCCGATGCGCTCATAGTCGCCTGTGGCGAAGGAGCCTTGGCCATCCGCGAGGTTCAATTGGAAGACCGCAAGCGACTGAAAGTGAGCGAACTTCTCCGCGGCCAACCCATCGACGCGCTTGTTCAATTGGGATTGCCGCTGGCGTAGTCCCTATAAGAACTCTTCGATGCCCCACCACAAGATGCGTGGGTCCTGAATACGACTCACCGTATCTTTTTCCAACGAAGCCATGCACAGATCTTCCAGCACGCTGGGAATCGGCCGGTCGGGTGTTCGTTTGCTTGGCGCCACGATGGGATCACGCTCAATCTGAGTCAGCAACACTTCCGTGTCATTGTGTGCGAAGGGCACCTCAAGGGTCAGCATCTCGTAAAAAATACAACCCATCGCATAAATATCGCTCGCCGGTCCCACCCTGTCGTTGTGGCCTCCGGCCTGTTCTGGACTCATATAGGACGGACTTCCAATGACGATACACGGGTTGGACTTGCCATCCGCCAAAGCCGCCATGGTCGCCCGGCGAAGCGGTAAATCGGGCAAACCCTCTACGCGCGCCAGTCCCCAATCGACAATTTGGACCTCTCCATACCGTCCAAGTCGAATGTTGTCCGGCTTCAAGTCACGATGAATTGCCTCTTGACTGTGTGCATATTCGACACCCATGCACAGCGCTTGAAACATCCGAAGCAAGCGTCTCAAAGGGTACGTTCGGTGGGCTTCGGGATTGCCCGACGCCAGCGCAGCCATCACCTCGCGGAGACTGAGAGCATCCAGCAGTCGCATCGTATAATAGGGTTGGCCGTCTTTATGAACCCCCACATCATGCACAGGAATGATATTGGGATGATCCAGCCTGCCGGCGATGCGCGCTTCCAAGAGCAACTCACCGATGGCGTCTTCGTCCAGACAACGGTCCGCTTTGAGTTGCTTCATCGCCACGCTACGGCCCAACGACCGATCCCTGACCTGATCCACCACGCCCATACCACCGACACCCAGTCGTTTTTCGATGACGTAGCGTTCCGCATCCGGCGGCAACAGTGCCGTCCGAAAATCGAATGAGGGCACGTTTCGGATCTCGTCAGACATGGCTCAATTGTTCAGGTTGTATAGGCCATGGGTCAAGTGCATTGCGTCCGTCAACCATGATAGTATCCGCTGGCCATGAATCGCTCCCTCTGGATCATCGTAATCACGGCGTTTGTCGGTGGATGTTCTACCCCGCCACCCGTGCCAACAGGGCATGTGCAGTACCACAAACGAGTACTCAACGAGGACCTCACCACATCCATTGAAGTGCGACCCGTTGTGGGCGCAACCGTCCTGTTGGAACGCATCGGCGATGGCACCCTGATTGCGGAGACCACCACCGACGAGACCGGCTTCTTCACCTTTGACGGCAGCACACCCGCCGATCAAACACACCGGGTACGCGTCGTGGCCCAAGCGATCGGCCCCCGCGTGAACATCACTGTCTATCAAGACCATGATCTGACGTTGCCGTGGTCGGTCACCAATACCGACAGCGACTCGTTCGACATCGACATCACAGAACCCTATGCGGCCGGCGCATTCAATGTCATCGGACTCGCCGCGGCCATGGGCGATGTGCTCGCTCCGCTGGTGCCCCCCGACATCCCCCCTCCCCTGAGGGTGCGCTGGAGTGAATCCTCGCTTCCTATTTGTGGTTCCTGCTTCTATGTCGACAAGAGCCTGCTCGAATTGACCGGAGCGCCCGGCGATGAGGACGCGCACGACGACAGCGTGGTGCTGCACGAGCTCGCTCATTACCTGGAAGCCACGTGGGGCTCGTACGACAACCCGGGAGGACGACACAACCGAGAACAGGTCGGACCGGCTTTGGCTTGGTCAGAAGGATTCGCCACCTGGTTCCAAGCCGTCATGCGAAACGCCCCAAACTACATCGACCTGCGCCCGAGTGAAGTGTATGTCTTGGACCTAGAGAACCCACCGGCTAGCACCTTAGGAATCAAGGGCGAATTGCCCACGGCGCTCCTCAGCGAGGCTCTCGTG
>CAUZBV010000107.1:0-9092 GCA_963578115.1 Myxococcales bacterium | reverse complement strand
GCATCACGCGCTCCGATCTGAACGGCGATGGCGTCGTGGACGTCATGTTGGAGCATGGCAAGAACTCGCCAGAACAGACTCTGTACCTCTTTGATGGGGCCACCATTCAGCAATCTGTGGGCGGAACCGTGCAGATCAACGCGTCTTCCGAAGCACCGATGGGCGATGAAACGTACGTCGCCCCCGATGGATCAGGCGTCGTCTGGAAGGGCACGTACAATTATTGCGCATCCCTGGGCAATTTCGACGGGGATCCGGTTCAAACCCATCCGTCGGTGGACTTCGGGTGTCGAAATCACTACGCCGCCGGCTATGGCATCGCCTACATCCGGCTCAACACCCACAACCCAAATGGAGGATTGCCTTACGGTACGTACCCCTACGTGGATATCGAATTGACCGACCCCTTCAATCCCGCTAGCTTGAGCTTCGGTACAAGAGATGTTCAGGGACTCACAGACTTCAACGGAGACGGTTTGATCGACATTGTAATCGCCACCAAGAACAGTGGGTATTCCGTACTCTTCTACTAGGATGGAACCAAGGCGGTTGGTCACCAGTTGATCAGAACACACGATCAGACCAACCAAGGGATATAAGAGAGGAAATCATGACCGAATCCACAAAGCCCCGCGACGGGAACACCAACAAAAAGGGCACTCCACGGGCGCGAAGACCCTACCGGAAACCGGTGTTGCGTTCGACAGACGCATTCGAGAAATTCGCATTGCAAACGTGCGCCGAATCAGAAACCCCTGACGACGAATGCCCCATGGAATGAGTACTTATTCAATTGGCTCCATGGCCGTCTCCTTTGAGGGGGAAGACAGCACGCTTGTGAGCCACGCCAAAGCTGTACACCAAGGATGGGAATGGGACGGAGCTCCTCAGGTTCAGGTTCGTCTCCGCAGAGATCCAGACGTGGAACGAGGTCCTCGCCATCCCACCGCTTCGCGCGCTGGAGCCATTCATCACATGGCCTACTGGGGATGGCGTGCGTCATTCGATCCCCTTCATGGGGTGTGCGAAGGACGCTTCGGGCACACCACCGTGACAGAATTGGAACGCAACCGCGTCCAAACTCTCGCGCGCATGCTGCTGGGTCAAGTTGTGCTGAACAAAGGGGGGCTCACCTTTCATGCGGCTTCCATGGCACGCAATGGTCAAGGCTTCGTGTTCGCCGGCGGCCGAGGAGCCGGGAAGACCACGTCGGTTCGACGCTGGCCCGGCGAGCAGGTGTTGGGCGATGAACACGCTGTTGTTGTCCCCGACGAGGGCGGATACACCCTGTACTCCACGCCCTATTCGGGGCGAGAGGGGACCCCCTCGGATGGAGGCCATGCGCCCCTAGCGGCGGTTTTCCTCTTGGCAAAAGCCAACAAAACGTGGACAAAGCCACTCAAGCCGGCGCAGGCCTTTCGAGAACTCGTACCCCACCTGATTCACATCAGCGGGGATCCCCAAGACAACCAGGCTCTTTGCGACAGCCTCATGAGCCTGGTAACAACCATCCCGGTATTTCAACTTTACGTCAGCCTGACCGAGCCCTTTTGGCCCACCATAGAGGACAGAATAATATGATTGATTCCGATCTCAGCAAACGCATGAAAGCGTTCTATGTGGACGGAGGACATTTACTCAAACTCCACATGGACTTGCTCTATGCGTGTGATCTCGACTGCAAACACTGCTATTTGGACGACAAGAGCCGATCCCAGGTCTCCACCGAAGCGATCATTGATGTCCTGGAGCAAGGCGCTGAATTGGGTGCCTTGCAGGTCTTGTTCTCCGGTGGCGAGATCTTCCTGCGCAAAGATTTGTTCACCATCCTCGAGGCGGCCAAGAAATTACGCTATGACATCCGACTCAAGACCCATGGCGGACGAATCACCGAAGACGACGCTCGCCGTCTCGGCGCGTTGAGCATCAATAAGGTGGACTTCAGCGTGTACGCCCTGGACGACGACGTGCACGACCTCTTCACTCGGAGAGAGGGTTCACTTGCTCGTACATTGCGCGGAATCGACCTGCTGCAGGCCCACGGTGTCCCCATTCATGTCAATTGCCCCATATCCACTGAAAATTGGGGATATCACGAGCAATTGCACCAACATTTCCGGGACCGGGGCATATCGGTTCACATTAGCGCGTGGATCCGAGGAACCAATGGTCTGGACACATCGACCTACGCGCTCAATGTCACCCGCGACGAGAAAATTCAACTCGAATTGTACAAGATGAAACAAGATGGGGCGCCGACCGAACGCGACGATCCACCCCCGCCCGAAGAAAGCCGTTTGTGCTACGCAGGGGCCACGTTGCTCTATATTGGGCCCAACCTAAAAGTGTATCCATGCGTCTCGTTCCCCATGGAATGTGGCGACCTCACCCAATCCTCTCTGCAGAGTATCTGGAATGGTTCGAAACCACTGCTGGAGGTCCGGGACGCCACTCGAAGCGACCTGGTGGGAGGGTGTGGCGACTGCCAAGCGCGCAAAGCCTGTTCCTACTGCATGGGCGTCGCTTATGTGGAGAGCGGGGGTACGACCTGGAAAAAACCAGCGGAGCTCACGTGCGGACAGATGTTTGTGCGTCACGACGCCGCCGAACAATACAAAGATGGGATCCGAGCAGAACCAGCGGTCCCACGCCCAAATCGAAAGAAATTGATGACCTTTAACATTCAGACATCCAATCTCAGTACGTGATTCTCGAAGAGGTCTACATGTCGAATCAAGGCATGAAACAGTCGTCTCCAAGCACCAACGAAAACCCTGTGGTGGCGTTGTTGCGAGATACTATCCAGACGGGACAAACCGTTCGGATTCGTGCGCACGGTGGCAGTATGCGTCCATTGATTCCCGATGGTTCGGTCGTCGAGCTAGGCCCTATCAACCGGCGCCTAGAAGTCGGGGACGTGGTGGCAGCGCGCGTCGGAGAACACTTTGTCATCCATCGTGTCACGTCCGTGGGAGCCATGATTACGCTGCGGGGTGATCTCACGCATCATGAAGACCGGCCGGTTCACCCGGCCGACATCATCGCCCTCGGGCGAACCATCACGACTCCCAGGGGCTGGACAATGCGTATTGACACCGCCCCGGCACGACTCGCGGGACGGTTGCTATCGCGTTTTGTCACCCACCCAACCTACCCTTTAATGGCTCACGCCTCCTCGAAGAGGAAGCGCGGGATCGATTTTATCGATTTTTCAAGTTAGTCATTTTTTTGACCTCGACGAAGCACGGGCCTACGATCCGCAGGTGGAAACGACTATTCATTTTAAAAGCGGGGGATCGATGAAAAAGTGGCTCGTAGGATTTGTCATCTTGTCGATGTGGGGTTGTGGTACTACCCGGACACAACTTGTGGAAAAGGGAATGTCCTCGCTGAAACAGGAGCTTATCGACGTTCAAAAAAGCTATTCGGCTCTGTCCGTCACGGTGGAAGATCTCGAAACGCGCCTCTTTCTCATTCAGGACGAACTCGACACGTATCGCAAAAAAGCCGCTCGCCTCCAGATGCAGGAGCCGCAACTCCCGGTTGTTCGCCTTGGGCCACGCGGAGATCCCGCCACCGTCGTGGAAAGCAAAGCAACACGGCGCACCGTCGTGAGGGGTGATAAATTAACTGTGTTTGAATTCGATCAACTTCGTGATGGAAAGTTGGTCCGACGGTCCGGCGCAAGAACACGCGCTAAGAAAACCGCTGCCGTCAAAAGCGCCGTGCGACCCACACTACCTGCAAAAGCACATGATGCGGTCCGTTTGTACCGGCAGAGCTTTGAAGAATACAAGAAACATCGATATGAAGCGGCCATCGCCGGATTCCAACGGTTCGTTCAAGAAAACCCTACACATGGCTACGCGGACAACGCCATTTACTGGATGGGCGAGAGCTATTATGACCGCGGCCTGTGGCGTAAAGCGCTCCAAACTTTCCAGCAGGTAATCCAGAATTACCCACTCGAAAACAAGGTGCCGGACGCTATGCTTAAACTGGGTTTGTGTCAGAAACAGCTCAACAACATCCGGCAAGCGCGCGAGATTCTTTTGCAAGTGAGTGAACTGTACCCGAAGAGCCCCGTCGCTCGCATCGCCAACTCCCGACTGAAGAGCCTCAAGTGAACACCTCGACTGCACAACGAACTTCCCTGAAAAGGGCGCTATCCGCTACCGCCGCCATTGCCGTGGTCACGACATTGTCGTTCCCTGTGTATGGCCAATTCGAACCGGATATCAAAAACGCCGACGGTCGACACGACCCAAGCATTGTGTCGGCCGGAGGTCACATCGCTCCCCCCCCGGGAACCTATGTCGTAGAGGAAGGTGACACCCTGTGGGACCTGAGCGACATGTTCTTCAGTGATTCCTTATATTGGCCTATTCTCTGGAGCTTCAACCCACAAGTCACCAACCCGCACTGGATTTACCCCGGCGACTTGATCTATCTGCGCCTGCGCACAAAACCAAAGTCCGACAACGAGGTCATCTTCGCCAAGAGTCGCTACTCGACCGCACCACGCCTGACGGAAGTATTGGCACGGTTTCCGGGCTTCGTCACCGAACGCAAGTATCGCAGTTCCGGCGAAATCGCCTATTCCCGTGAAGCGAAGAACATGCTGAGCAAACTCGATGAAACGTACGTAAAGTTCCGCATTCCAAAACGCATCCAGCCCGGAGAAATATACACGATCTACCGCCCCTCCCGACAGGTTAAGAATCCTGTAACTGGGAAGAACATGGGATGGATCGTTCAGCACCTTGGGTTTGTTCGAGTGACGGGTATCAACAACAAGAAGTTCATCACGACCGTCATTCAAGACAGTTATGAGGAAATCAAGCGGGGAGACCGGATCACAAAGCAGGTCTGGAAAAACGAAAAAGTAGGGCCCGTGGAAAACAAAGTGAGCCAGTGGTCGCGAATTCTCGAAGCATTCCGCAACGTGAATGAGCTGGCTGAACACGATTACGTGATCATCGACAAGGGCTTCAAACAAAAGGTCAAACGAGGAAACCGCTTCATCGTTCGCTGGCGAGGTGATGGCATGCGCGCGATTGGTACCGATGTCCGCAAAGATCTCCCCTGGGAGCAGATTGGCGAAGTCATGGTCATTGAGCCCTTCGAAAATACCTCCCTCGGCATCGTCGTTCAGTCCATCCAAGAAATCCACAAGGGCACCGTGTTGGAGATGGTTGGAGGGTATTGAACCAGTACCTCGGTCGTGAACCATTCTACACGCCCGTTCACTCGCTATCGTGTCGAAGGTTGCTGTGACTCCAAATAAAACGTCCTCAATGAGCACCCGGGTCATCACGCAAACCTCTGTCTGTCATTTCTTCACCCATTTGTTCATGCTGGCGTATCCAACGATCGCCGTGATGCAAGCAGAGGCGTGGGGCGTGAACGTAGCGTCGCTCCTACCGTTGGCCTTTCCCGGCTTCATCTTGTATGGACTTGGGTCCATTCCAATGGGCTTGTGGGTGGACCGAGCGGGTGGTTGGCGACCCATGATACTAGGCATGCTGGGCATGGGCGCGGGTGCAATGGTGTGTTCACAGGCCACAGTAAACTCCCTCTGGATCCTCACCATCGGACTCGGGATCATGGGTCTTAGCGCGAGCGCTTACCACCCCGCTGGCATGAGTCTCATCACACGCACCATCAAACGATCGGCGTGGGGACTGGGTATCAACGGCAGCTTTGGAAGCGCCGCCATCGCGCTGGCACCCATCACGGCAGAGCTTTTGTGTGAACATTGGGGTTGGCAGCAAACCTTTGTCCTCCTGGCGATTCCTGCGGTCTCCCTTGGCATAGCGTGCTCCTTCTTCCCGATTTCCCACACCCATGAGCTCCGCGGCCCACCACCTCCAGCGCCAACGGCGACCGACATCCGCAATTTGTTTACCACGCCCTTCGTGTTGCTTTGTGTAGCGATGGCGCTGGGTGGTTTGGTCTACCGCGGCAACACCCTCGTGTTTCCCACCTTGTTTGACCATCGGGTGTCGTCGATGAGCCACGGTGCAGCAACGAGCATCGCCTACGGCATGGGCGCGCTCATGAATATCGCAGGAGGCTATTTGGCGGAGCGCTTTGCGTTTGAACGCGTCTACCTCACGCTCCATCTCTGCGGCTTGCCATTCTTGGTGGCGACAGCATGGCTCACTGAAACACCCCTCTTGGTGGTGGCAGCGGTGTACGCCGCCTGTGCTATCGGGATGCAACCCGCTGAAAACAGCCTGGTTGCCCAGTTAACGCCACCCTCGCGCCGCGGCATCGCTTTTGGCATCAAGTTCACCATGGTCTTCGGAGTGGGGGCGCTGGCCGTACCGCTGGTCAGCACCCTCTTGTCGTGGAAAGGACTAACGGCCGTTCAGCTTTCGCTATCCGGATCTGTGGTCATGCTCGTGGGTGTTGTCACTTGGCTTTGTATTCGGCTGTCTCGCACCAACACCGGCCCACCGGGTGCTGTCGCCAATCGTTCGATAGTCTCAACCAATGCGCGGAGCGACACGGGTTTGGATAAGTAGGCATCGCATCCCGCATCCAGACACTTCTGCCGGTCTCCAGCCATCGCCAACGCGGTCAGCCCCACCACCGGAATGTGCGACAAGGAGGGGTCGATCTTGATTCGCCGTGTGACCTCTAGTCCATCCATCAGGGGCATTTGGATATCCATCAGAACGAGCTCGACATCCCCATCTTGGACCATGCCCAGCGCTTGGACACCGTCGGTCGCCACCGCCACTTGATACCCTCGTGCTTGCAGATAATTTCGTAAGAGATCCAAATTTTCAGGGTTGTCTTCAGCCAACAGAATCTTGCGTGAAATGGGCACTTTTTGAATGTGGCGTAGATCGGGCCGTGACACTTTGCGAGCATACGCTTTTGTTTCGCTCAACTTAAATTGAACGGTGAATCGCGACCCTGTCCCCACCTCGGATTCCACCACCACACTGCCCCCATTGAGCTCACTGAGCTGCTTCACGAGGCTAAGCCCCAGGCCCGTTCCTTCATGCCACCGAGCAAGTCCGGAATCGACCTGCCAAAAAGGCTGAAAGAGTTGAGCAAGGTGCTCTTCTGCAATGCCCACGCCTTCATCCCAAACGCAGAGCGCGACCTCTGGCTCTTCCACGGTGATGGCGATGCCAATTCGTGCTCCGACGGGCGTGAACTTGACGGCGTTGGACAACAAATTGACCAGGATCTGCTTGAGATGCCGTTCGTCGGCGAAGACAAAGAGATCGTCCGTCACTCCCTCGAGCAACACTTCTTGCTCTTTCTTCGCCGCCTGCTCTTTGATGAGCTGTACGCTCGCACGGCAGGTACTAAGCAACGACACCGGTGCCAACACGGGCTCCAACGTCCCGGCCTGTATTTTGGCCAGATCCAAGATGTCGTTGATTAGGGCCAACAAATGTCGACTGCTGCTCAAGATGGTGTTGAGGCTCTTTGTTTGACCCGCAGACAAATCACCATACGTGCCTTCCAGAACGGCCTCGGTTAACCCAATCACTGCGTTCATGGGCGTTCTGAGTTCGTGACTCATGTTGGCCAAAAACTCGTCTTTCATCCGTGATGCGCGCTCCAACTCCGCGTTGGCGCGCTCCAACGAACTGGTCCGCTCCTCGACCCGTTGGGTCAACTCGCTTTGTTCTCGTGACAGCCCTTCAAGAGTCGCCAGATGATGATAGATACATCCTGCCAACTGACAGATGGCCACCAATGTCCCCATGCGGTGTTGTGGAAAGGCATAGGGGGTCGCGCTCTCAAAACCAAGAAGACCCACACCGCGGGTACCACTCAAGATCGGAATAAACAGACGAGATCGCACATCCACCGTACGAGACATGGCCGCTTTTCGAGGAACTGTTTCCGCCAAAACATCCGGAACGTACATCGGCTCACCGTAGCGCAATATCTTCCGGGGGACCCCTTGTGCCGCCTCTCGCTCCAGCACCTGGCGCTCTGTCTCCGTGATTCCTTTCACGCGGAGGAGTTGCAATTCATGGGTTTCCGGATTGCGGAGATACAGCCCCATCAACTCGACGGAAATCACGTTATCCACAGCCTCTTCGATCGCATCGGCGAGGTCATGAATATCACGGACTTTGGTGAAGGCATTGATGGCGGGGACAAAACCATGCATCGGTTCAAAGGGATCACCGCGTGACACGCTCCGATCCGCACCGGCACGAACTCGATCGATGGATACTTGAACCTCATTCACATCGTAGGGGGACGTCGTTGGTTCGTCGCGTTTAGCCATGCCGTCGTCTATCCCTCGTTCGCACTACTCCGTCGAACCATGTCCGCCGTCGTTGGATTGCCGACTCATATACTCGGTGAAGTGCGCCACAACGTTGGGATCCCACTTGCCGTCCTCCGTTTCAGACCGGAGGATATTGATCGATTCTTCGTGCGTAAAAGCCCGCTTGTAGGGACGTTCGGAACGCAAGGCATCATAGGCATCCAGTATCTGAAATACGCGCGCAAGAAAGGGCACCGATTCGCCGCTCAATCCATCGGGATACCCGGCCCCATCCCAACGTTCGTGATGATGCCGAACAATAGGAACCACCAGACGCATGGTACGGAGCGGCGCCAAGAGCTCGGCGCCGATCCCTGGATGCAATTTCATGATGTCCCATTCTTCTTCGGTCAGCTTTCCGGGTTTGAGCAGTACGGAGTCCGGAATACCGATCTTCCCAATGTCGTGGAGCACACCCGCACGACTCAAAGCCTTAATCTGTTCTCGCGTTAGCTCCAAGTGCTGACCAAAACTGCGGGCCAATCGAATCAAGCGGTCGCAGTGGTCGCCGGTGGTCTCGTCACGCGCCTCGATGACTCGAGCCACACTAACCAGCACAGCTTCTGCATCCTCCAAATTCTCATTGAGTCGGCGCGTCTTGACCAAAGACCGCATCTTCGCCTTGATCTCCAGCCGGTCCAAAGGCTTGGTCACAAAATCATCGCAACCGGCCTCAATACCACGAAGGCGTGCGTCTCGTGAGTCCAATGCGGTGACCAGAACGACTGGAATGAGTCGAGTGTCGTCGCTTTCCTTGATGCGACGACACACTTCAAACCCA
>CAUZBV010000106.1:0-9135 GCA_963578115.1 Myxococcales bacterium | reverse complement strand
AAGGATCGGCTCGTTCCATTGAAAGCCGCACACATCTTGAATAAACGCTTGTCCGGATCCGATTTGGTGGTTTTCGAAGAGTGTGGCCATTGTCCGATGGAAGAGGCTCCGGATCGCTTTAACCGGTTGCTTATCGATTTCTTGTCGGAGCAGCGAGCGTCGCAGGTGATGTCCGCTCGGTCATAATCTCAATGCGTTCGTTGTAAACCATCAAGCCGTGTGAGGATCTTCTTGGCGCGACTGCAGTCCCCACACATGGCCAGGTAGCGTTCATAGGCGGTTATTGCGTCGGTTTTTCTGCCGGCCTGCTCGTACGACTGTCCCAGTCCTCGGTAGGTGTCGCGGAATCCCGGATTCATGTTTCGGGCCTTGTCGAATTGGATGATGGCGTTCGTTGTGTCACCCATACGCAGGTATGCCCACCCCATTCTTGCAATGGGCGCTACGCTTCGGGGATTTCGTTCCATGGCTTTGCGCGCATACATGAGAGCACGAGATGGCTTTTTCTTGAGGGCGACTTTAGAGGCGGACATTAGGCCGCGGTAGGTGGCGGGATCGCTCGGGGGGGGCTCCGCTGGCGCCGCCGGCGGTTCTTCGGGTTCATCATCGTCGGGCATCGTCTCCATGTCGTCGGTGTCCACCGCGGATGGACGAGCCACAGGACTGGCAGGCTCATCGTCCGAGGGTATGTCTTTCGACGCGATTTTCTCTTCTGCTGGTTTGTCCGTTGTGGTTGGTGCTGTTTTCTCTTCTGCTGGTTTGTCTATGTCGGGTGGCGGTGCTGAGGGCTTCTCTTCTTCTTCTGGTTTCGCAGAATCAGCGGTTTCTTGTGTTTCGGCCTCAACTTTCTGGGTAGCCTCTGGTGTGTTTTCTTCTGCGACGGCCTTCCTGTCCGTTGATTCAGTGGTCGGCACATCCTCGGCAGCGGCGTCTGTCAAGGATGGTTCACCGAATATCTGACTCTCTTGCTCCGGCGGATCCATGTTGCGTTGCCAAACGACGTACGCGCTCGCCGACATGGTCGCTACGAGCATAAGGATGAGTGCAACGGTGAGCCATCGAGATCCCCCCTTGCGAGAAAGCGGGGCTTCGGTTCGTGCGATCGGCAATTCCTGCGCTTGTTTGAGAATGTCGGACAGATCACTCGCGCTGGAGTCTTCGCCGGGTTCTTTGACGAGGTTCTCTTCGCGCTTGATTACAGGAGCGTCCCCGGGATCGCTACGAGGACGACTGGGGTCCAGTGAGAGTTCTGCCGCACTGGCTTCGAACGTCATGGGTGGCGGGGCGCCGGTTGCCGCGGCAGCCTCTGGATCGGCTGACAGTGCATTGTCGACTGCGTCATCGGAGTCTTCGGCGGGTTCTGGATAGGGATTCTCGGATTGTTCACCCTTGGATGATTCGTCGATTGGCTGCGTGGTCTCCGGGGCAGTGCTTTCCGCTTCTTGCTCTTGTTCCAATACCGGTTGCGGTGCTTGCGTGTCTTCTGCCGGCATGGCAGCGGTTGGCTGCGGCTCCGAATCGGCATCCGATGGAAGCGGGGGAGGCGTTGCAGGGGTCGCATTGGACTGCACCGGATGTTTGGACACCTCTTTATCAAAGAGTCCAATCAGCTCAGGGATGTCCGAAATTGCCCGCCATTGGTGACCGTTGCGAGAAATCTCATCGCCCACGGAGATGATGCCCTGGGCTTGCCAGGATTGAAAGAGCGATAAATTCGGAAACTGAAGGACAGTTCCATCGGACTTGCGGACCTGCCAATGGGGTGTCTCCGCGGAAGGTTGCTCTACTCCTGCCTTGGAGCCGGAATTGTCCGAACGTTCGAATGCGGACGAGGAAGCCGATTTTGCGCGGACAGAAAACACCGCGTTGCATTCAGAGCAGTTGACGCGTTTGGTGTCGCCTGCGGCAAGACGGATCTCAAGGGTCTGTGGATTCAAACATTGAGGGCAACGTACTTGCATTGTTCTAAATAACCAACTCGTAAAATCCCAACAAATACATACCAATGTAGACGCCCAACCCGCCTACAGCCAAGCCTACACTCAAGAATACCATCCGTGTCTTCCAGTGGGTAGACCCTGCCACATCTTGGCTTCGAGGGGCCCGCATATTTGCGGTTGTTGTCGAGCGTCGGCCTGTCATGGATGTAGCTGTACGTCGAGGGCCTCCTTGAGAAGTCCGTGATCGTTCCCCTGTTCTTGTGGCCGACGTGCGAGATCGCGTTCTCTCCGAGGAGCCTTTTCCTTTGGCCGATGAACCGGCCGTGGCCGCACGCCGTGCCCGAGAAATGGACTGGGCGCGCGTCGTATTTTCTTTCTTCCCCCCGGCGTCTTTCTTGGGCGCATACGACAAAGGAGCGAGTGCTGCGGTGTCCGCAAAGGCTTTGGTGGGCTCCGAATCCTCGCCCAACTGCTTCAAAAATTCATTCAGTCGCTTCCAGATGGCGCCATCGATTGAAATGAGGCACTTCTTGGGTCGTTCCATCTGGCTGGCCCAAGCGACGAGTCCGTTGGCGCTGGTAAAACGGTAGGTAAGGCCCCCACTTCCTTTGAGCTGCCACGCGATGACCATAGGGACTTCGGGCGTTTTGGTCGGGGGACCCGCCGACTCCTCGTCGGTAGACGTTTCCGCCGTCGACGGGGTGGTCTCGGTGGCCTCCGATTCGGCTTCTACCGACTTTTCGCCCTCTTCCATCAATGTTTCTAGGTCGTCGAGATTGTCAAAGGAAATGGGCTCAAGTCCCTCCTCCACATTGTCGGAGACGTCCGCTTTAATGGTTGTGTTTTCGATGACCTCTTCGGCCACCCTATCGCCATCCGTTTTCTCCTGGTCAGCCGCATCCGTACCGTTTTCGGCGTCCGGAGCTTCCTCTACAGGGGTGTGGGGGGCGGCTTGTTCGGTGTCTTGTTCGAGGTATTGATCGACGGCTGGTTGTTCGAATCCACAATGAGGGCAAACCACGTCATTGTCATTGGCTGGATTTACATCGAATGATGTCCAACATGAAACGCAAATGTACTCGGTTGTTGGTTGCTTTGGTTTGTCCGTTTGCGTCGTCACGTGAAGTCCCGTTTTTGGGGCCAATTCCGAGTGCTGAAGCTTAACATGCAAAGCAAACCCGCACAAATGTGCGGATGGTCAAAAAGGCCAGCTTCCGTCTCGTTTCGGAGGCATCTCCAGGAGTCCGATTCAATGCCCCTTTGCAAATGAGAATGCAGAAAGAGGTGCCAACTCCCTCGTCCTCGCTTACAATACACCCTATGGGAGCACGGCCATACACCATCGACTCTTTCTTAAGCATCCTGAGTGATTCGAATGTGATCAATGAGGATCAATCCCGGGAGATCGGGAAAAAGGCGTCGGTCATGGAGACCAAACTTCGTCGAAATCAGGATCACGCCGATGGGAAACGAAGCGATATTTCGCCGGCTGAAATCATTGGGGCGTTCGCTGTACGGACAGGGGATGACAAGATACTGGACGAAGATCGGGTTATGGAGACCTTTGCCAAGGCCGTGGAGTTCCCCTATCACAAGATTGATCCGCTCAAGATGAACGCCAACCTGGTGACCAGTCTGCTTCCGCGACCGTTCGCCAAGAAGTATGCGGTTCTGCCCTTGCAGAAGAACAATGGTGTTCTCCAAGTGGCGATGGACAACCCGTTTAACTTGAAGCTTTTGGATGATCTGAAAGCGACCACGGGTCTCGACATAGATGTCGTCATTTCGTCTCGCAGCGACATTTTGTCGATGGTTACAGAGATCTATGGGTTCAGAACGAGTGTGGATGCGGCGTCTCTTGAGGCCGAGTCATGGCCGGATATTGGTAACCTCGAACAGTTGATCAAGCTCAAGTCCGAAGCCGAGATTGAAGCGTCGGATCGACATGTTATCAATGCGGTGGAGTACTTGTTGCGTGCGGCGCTAGACCACCGTGCGAGCGACATTCACATCGAACCCAAACGGGAGTTTTCGCTAATACGGCTTCGTATCGACGGTGTGTTGCACAATCTCCATCGGATCCCTAAGAACGTACATCCAGCAGTCATGTCTCGGCTTAAGACGCTGTCGCGACTGGACATCGCGGAGAAACGACGCCCACAGGATGGGCGACTGAAAACGGACTACGACGATCGCGAGGTCGAAATTCGAATCTCCACCATGCCCGTGGCATTTGGCGAAAAGATGGTTCTCCGAATTTTCGATCCCGAGGTGCTGATGCAATCCTTGTCATCTCTCGGGTTCTTCCAACGAGAGTTGGCGCTCTTTCAGAGTTTTGTGGCGCGGCCGCATGGCATTGTGCTGGTCACTGGTCCCACAGGCAGCGGCAAGACAACAACGCTTTACAGTGCGCTGCGTAGCCGCGCGACGCCCGAGGTGAACGTGACGACCATCGAAGATCCCATTGAAATGGTGATCGAAGAGTTCAATCAGACGTCGGTGAACAAACGGGCGGGTATTACCTTCGCGAGCGCCCTCCGTACGATTCTTCGCCAAGATCCAGACATTGTGATGGTGGGTGAGGTACGGGACCAGGAGACCGCACAGAATGCGGTCCAAGCCGCGCTAACGGGTCACCTCGTGTTGACTACATTGCATACGAACGACACGGCATCCTCCATCACTCGCTTGATCGATCTGGGAATCGAGCCCTTCTTGGTGGGATCCACCGTAGTCGCCGTGGTCGCTCAACGCCTCATCCGAAAAGTGTGTCCAGGATGCAGAACGAGCCGAGTGTTGACGCATGATGAGTGTGAAGTGCTGGGCATGGTCATGCCGGATGGTCGTCCCCCCGAGGTTAAAGTTGCGTACGGAACCGGCTGCCACATGTGCCGAAAAACCGGACTGGTTGGACGCGTGGGGGTCTACGAAGTGTTGTCCATTACCGAGAGTATTCGGCAGCTGATTGTGGAACGGGCCCCGTCCAACCGAATTCTCCGTACCGCGCGGGATGAGGGAATGATGACACTTCGAGAGTGTGCCATCCGCCACATGGTCGATGGTATGACCAGTTTCGAAGAGGTCCTACGCGTGACGGTCGATCCGACCCAACGCTGATCATGAGCAGTTGATCTTCCATGTGGAAACCGCCAGACCGGATTAAGCATACCTTGCTCGATAGCCGATGGCCCACGGCGGATCAAGCGGCGAAATCGAAGTTGTTTACACCCATATCATTGGTCAACGGCATTGCATTGCGAGAACGCACGTGGGTGCCGGCGATGGTCCCGTGGCGTGCGACCGAAGACGGTGATGTGACGCCCGAAGTGCTCGAGTGGTATGGGCGTTTTGCAGAGGGTCAGCCGGGAGCTATTGTCGTCGAGGCAACCGGTGTGCGGGACATCCCAAGCGGTCCATTGCTTCGCATCGGCGACGACCGTTTTCTGGATGGATTGACCCAGATCGCCGATGTGGTTCATGAGCGAAGCGGCGGACGAACGCGCATCTTCATTCAACTGATCGATTTTCTGCGGATACGAAGGCGTCCACAACGGGAACGATATCTGCGTTCGTTTCTGTCGATCACCGATGACCATCGCCAGCGACTGGCGGTCGTGCTTGAGGATCGACGTTGGCTCACTCAGTCCGAGGAGTCGGTACGGACTTGTCTGGTGGACGCCGATGAGGTCATGGTCCAAACCGTGCTCACTTCACGGGAATGGGAAGCGTTGCAGTTTGGTGCCAGGGAGCGCGTGACGGATACCGAAAAAGCGCATATTGCCGCATTGCCGCACACCCTGCCACCGCTCTTTGCTTCGGCGGCCAAGCGGGCACAACAGGCCGGTTTCGATGGGGTGGAGTTGCATTATGCGCATGCCTACACCATGGCGTCATTTCTGTCTCGGCTCAACACCCGCCAAGACGGCTACGGCGGTTCTCGAGAGCATCGACTCCGTCTTCCCTTGGAGGTGTATCAAGCGGTGCGTGAGGCGGTTGGGGATGGGTATCCCGTCGGTTGTCGTTTTCTGTGCGACGAGATCATCGATGGGGGCAATGATGTGGACGATGCGGTGGCCTTCGGATTGGCCTTTGCACAGGCGGGCATGGATTTTTTGTCGTTGTCGACCGGGGGTAAATTCGAAGACGCCAAGCAGCCAAAGGAGGGCAAGGCGGCTTATCCGTACACCGGACGCAGTGGATACGAGTGCATGCCGACGAAAATTTCCGACCAGCGGGGGCCATTTGCCCGAAACGTTCCCAAGCAAGCACAGATTCGGCAGCGCATTCGAGCGGCTGGTTTGGAGACCCCGGTTGTTGTGGCCGGGGGCATCTGCACGTTCGAGCAAGCCGAGGGGATCTTGGTGCGTGGCGAAGGGGATATCGTTGCGGCCGCACGGCAATCGTTGGCGGATCCCGATTGGTTCTTAAAGATGCGTCTGGGCCGCGGTGATGACGTCGTGCGTTGCGAATACACAAACTACTGTGAGGCGCTTGACCAGCAGCACAAGGCTGTGACTTGTCGACTGTGGGATCGAAAACATCTGGATGAGTCGGGCCTCCGCAAAACCTCCGACGGTCGACGAACCGTCGCACCACGGTGGCGGCCCTAGCGGCTCAATTACTTGATGGGGTTGACCTTGATGCGAGGCGCCGGCTTCGGTTTCTTCACCTCCTTGACAGGGTTCACCTTGATGGGAAGGGTTGTCGCGGTCGAGGTCTGCTTCTTCGTTCGCGGCTTGCCTCGCATGACGACCGTGAGTTCTTGATCGGAATTGAGTGTAATGGTTTGAGTATTGTTGCGATACCCGGCCCGCGTAAAAAGCAATTGTTCCGGCTTGTCAGTGCGATCTAACTTGAGTGCAAAGTTTCCGGGCTTCGTGATTTCATATACTCGGCCGTTGCTGGTCACTAGGATCTTCACAGGTCGGATGTTCACCGAGATATCGATGGTGATGGTTGGCGCGATTGCCACCGCGTTGGGATCCGGTTCCAGCGTAAACACCAAGGTATCGTCTGCGCTGGGGCTGAATGACCGCTTGGCGGTCTTGTAGCCGGGCTTCTCCATCGAAATGGTGGTGGGCACACCGCCCTTGGGGACAGGAATTGTTCGGGCAGTGTCTGGGTTGTCGGGCATGACGTAGAGCCGATCGGAGCCCCCGATTGACACTCGACCTCCGCCGACATTGGCTTGGATGGTCAATTGGACGACAGGGGCTTCTGCGCTCTCAAAGACGGCTGTTTCCAGGGTATTGTCCCGACTCAAATCGACCTTTCGGCTGACAGACGTCGCGCCGGCATGTTCGAACCGCAATGTGATGGTTCGGTTTTCGCGAAGCCATTGGAATGTGACCGGTTGATCGGGCTCTTCAATCCGTTTCGGCAAGGATCGTCCCGTTTTTTCGTCCACAACCGAAACACCGCCCACATTGGAACGGGCAGTGACTGTGACCAGATCCAGTTTTGGTGTGCGTATGGGTGTGGCGTCATTCAGATTGGCCCAGCGCTCCGGCACGAGCCGTTGCATGTCATCGGGTATGGACTGCAGCTGAGCATAGAGCACGGCAGCCGTGCTCACGAGTACGATGACTAGCGTGGCGACCATCACGAGCATCTTGCTGCGCTTCTTTTTCCGGAGCGGTGGCAATCCTTGAACAGCCATGGTCATGTCGCTGCGTGGATCGTCCAGTGTCTCGCCGGTCATTGGGCCGCCTCTTGCGGGCGCATCCGGCACGGTAAACGCGTGACTTCGATCGTATGACATGCCTGCTTCTTCGGCGGCTTGATAGGTCAACACTCGTTCGAACTCTTCCGGTAATTGGTTGAGCAAGCGATCGATCTCGACGATGAGTGCCTGGGCTGTGTCCGGGCGTTCTGACGGTCTCTTGGCCAACATCCGGTGGAGGAGCTCTTCCACATCAAAGGGGATGACCAGATCCGGTCGGACTTCGCTCAGCGGACGAACGGATTCTTGAGCGTGCATGATCAGAATTGCGAGCGGGTTGTCCGAATCGAAGGGTACGCGTGCGCTGATCATCTCGTAGAGCACGACGCCCAGTGCATACAAATCACTGCGACCATCCACATCATCACAACGACATTGTTCGGGGGACATGTATTTGGGCGTACCGAAAATGGTCCCATGCTGTGTTAGTGTCCCCGAATCTTCGTTGGCTTCGCGCAATTTTGCGACACCGAAGTCCAACACTTTAATCACATCTTTTTTTTCGGCTCCCTCGGAAACGAAGATGTTGTCCGGCTTGAGATCACGGTGGATGACTCCTTTTTCGTGCGCTTCGCTCAAACTAAGACAGATTTGGCGCACCATTCGTAAAGAGCGCCGAATGGACAATTGTCGTTCGCTTCGGACCAAATGGGCGAGGGTGGACCCGCTCAAATGCTCCATGGCGATGTACAATATGCCCTCATCGGATTGGCCAAGATCATAGATGCGCACCGTATTGGGGTGTACCAGTTTGGAGACGGCCAGGGCTTCACGCTTAAACCGACGCACGAGGGTTTCATTGGTGAGGTATTGCTTGAGAAGCACCTTAACCGCTGCGAAGCGGTCCATGCCACGTTGGCGAGCCTTGTAGACCGTTCCCATACCACCGGTGCCGATCTTGCTGATGATTTCAAAGCGATCGCCCACGACCTTGCCGATCAGTGGATCCACTCGAACACGTGCCCCCGTGGATCGTATCGATTCGCGGATGCGAGCGCTTAAAGCCTCTTGCTCTGCCGCCGCATTGGCTGCCAGTTGCTCAGGCGAGCCGGCCAACGTGGGCGCGGTTCGGTGGGGATCCGCAGCCGTACCCGCTGGGTTGGTATCGTCGAGGGCGTTGTCTAACTCGTCTTTGCTGATCGAGTGCAGTGTTTTCTTTTCGTCACTCATTATTTATTCCTGGGCTCTCAGAGTACCACAACAAATAGGCTCTCTGCGATATTGCGCGGAGCCTCTGGCGCCTGATACGGTCAGGATGTGCAAACAACGACCACCGGACCGCTTCACGGCATTCGAGTGCTGGACCTGACCCGCGTGCTCGCGGGTCCTTTTGCGACCATGATACTGGCCGACCTGGGGGCCGATGTCATCAAGGTCGAGCGACCGGGCGGCGGGGATGACACCCGTGGCTTTGGCCCCCCCTTCCTCGGCGATGAATCGACCTATTTCTTGAGCATCAATCGAGGCAAGCGT
>CAUZBV010000105.1:0-9172 GCA_963578115.1 Myxococcales bacterium | reverse complement strand
GTGCTGCACACACACTCTTCTTGCGCCGAACCGCCGTCACCGGCAGAACCCCAGCATGCACAACTCTCTAGGTAGTGACATTCGTAGGCCGGACCGTCACAATCCGAAAGATTCAAACAGCTGTTCTCCGGAAAATCCCGGCATTCATTGATCGGACCGGGCTCGCAAGTCCCGTATTTCTCGTTGATCTTCTCGGCCATTTTGAGGCAATCCGTGTCTTCTGGATCCGGACAATTCAGAGGCTCTTCACAGAAAACAATCGACGTGTCGCAAAATTGCAACGCACCGCATTCGCTATCGACCTCACACGCGGTCCCTTCGATGGCAACCGTTGAATCGCTTGCGGATTCGGCCAGCGCCGTCTGGGACAACAAAAACATGGATGTTAGTACACCCGCCACAATAAGCGCCTGTTCAATCGCTTTCATGCTCATACTCCTCGAATAAAAGAAATTCTTACAGGCGGGTCGGTACCTCTATAGAGCACAGGATGTGCCAACACCAATAAAGCAGATAAGCGTTGAATATTACGTGGGTTTATGTGGAAGGGTACAGACCAGGTCCCAAGACGAACGTATAAATGCTTTACATATGTGTGTGAATTGGACGGCTCGCGCCGATTGACCACGAATCACTGTGCAAGGCTGCTTAAACAAAAATGCCCCAGCCCAGGTGCGTCGCAATGGACGCGTACTGGGCTGAGGCACCGGGAAGAAATCAGTGCGTCGCGGCGAAGCGGCGACGGGTGATCCAACCCACAAGTAGAACGAGCATGGGCAGCACGGCACCACCCGCGCCCGCGCCGTGGCCAATGGTGCAACCGCCGGAAGCGGCCTCACTTCCGGTTTCCTGCGCATTGTTCTTGGTGTCGGGGAAATTCTTGCCCGGTGGCGGTGCGATCGACGTGGACACACACAGCTTGGTGCCCTCGTCCTCTGAACACCACTCTTCCCCGCTTTCCGAATCCACGAAGCAGAGACCCGTTGGGCGGATGTCCACACAATCAAAGCCTTCATAGGCCCCAGTGCAGTCCGCGTCGGTGTCACACGTCTTCTCGACCAGTTGGCAGTACCCGGTCTCGGACGTTGTGCAGGTGCAATTCTCTTCCTCTGTCGGTTCGTCCGGGTCACCAATGACAATGAATCCATCGGTGCAGTCACACTCCTCTGCAAACTTACAAGTATAGGCTTCGCTGCCGCAGTCTGCATCGGTGTCGCATTGACCGGGTTGATTGATCACTTCTTCGCACACACCCAACCAACCCTGTTCACAGTCGATGGGTTCGATCGGCTCACAGTCGTCGTCGTCGGGCGCACATTCGACGACAGGCGTCGGACAGAAGGATTCATAGAGCGCACAAGTTAGACCATCCGCACAGTCGGCATCGGTCTCGCAAGAGGGTTCGACTACCGTGGCACTACAGATGCCGCCCATGGGACACTGAGTCTCTCCCTCGATACAGTCCGTATCGTCCACATCACACGGAGTGATCTTGCACGGCAACCCCATGCATTCGAATCCGTCGGCGCAATCACCCGCCTGGAATTCGCAATAGTCCCCTTCTTGACCGAGCGTGGGCGCCGGTGTGGCTTCGGAGGGCTCGGGCCACTCCTCGTGGTCCATACAGGCCAACGCAGCGTTTGAAAACAGAACCGTTGAAATCAAAACACCAACAGCAGTCACTACAATTTCCAATCGTTTCATCTTCTTTTCTCCCCTAAATTAGATGGTTTCGACAGGTAGGTCGTGGTGATTTATTACTCACGAATCATGCCAACCCGAAATATTCCATTCAAATAATTGATATAATAGATGTTTATAGTGGAAGGGGCGGGCGCTGACCGTGTGTATATTTTCTACATGTGGAGGCTGAGTGGACAAAACCTAGACCCATTTCCAGGGAGGCACCGGCCAAACTTACCATGGTTGGGCTCGCGTCCTTTCGAAGGCATCCCAAAGCGGTTGAACCCGCCCATCGGGTCGGCTATGCTCCGGTTCCCAAACCAACAGGGGAGAAGAGTCATGGAATCCACACGCATCATCGAACCCATGGAAGGCATCCGTGAGGTCAAACTCACCATCGAAACCAATCACGGCACCATTGGGGCCCGTTTGTTTGCGGACAAGACGCCACGAACCGTCGCCAACTTTGTGGGCCTTGCCGAAGGAACACTGGAATGGAACGACTCGAAAGGTCATCCCCAGACAACACCCTATTACGATGGCCTGATTTTTCACCGTGTCATTCCGGGATTCATGGTTCAGGCCGGTTGTCCGGAGGGTCGTGGAACCGGGGGCCCCGGCTATCGATTTGCCGATGAGTTCCATCCCGAGCTTCGCCACACCAAATCCGGTATGTTCTCCATGGCCAACGCAGGCCCCAACACCAACGGCAGCCAATTTTTTATCACCTGTGCGCCCACACCCCACTTGGACAACCGTCACACGGTCTTTGGTGAAGTGGTCGAAGGCCTGGACATCGTGCTGAACATCGCCGGCCTACCCCGCGATCACCAAGATCGTCCCCATGACACTGCGGTCATTGAGCGGGTGACCGTCGAGAAGATCCCCGCGTAGGCGGGTGGCCACCACGACGCCCGTGAACCTTCGATCGGTCCAGTGCATCTGGGATCGGGGCGCTCACAACGCCTTTCCAGAGCTCATTCGGTACCAGAACCGGTGGGTGTGTACCTTTCGGGAGGGCCATGACCACATGTCGGGCGATGGCATCATCCGGGTTTTGGTCTCAGACGACAATCTCCAATGGACCGAAGCGGCGACCCTCTCCCACCCGGATGGCGATCTCCGGGAAGTTCACGCCAGCGTGGCGCCCGATGGTCGATTGCTCTTTCACGGCGCCGTGCGCATGCCCGACGGCAAACGCTTTCGAGCGCTGGTGTGGGAGTCGACCGATGGAGAAACGTGGACGAATGCGACGCGCTTCGGCCCCCCCGACGAATGGATATGGCGCGTTCGGTGGCACAAGGAAATCGCCTATGGTGTCGCGTACACAACCAACCCACGAGCGGGTGCTCATTTGCTTCGAAGCCAGGACGGCCTGAGCTGGGAGCGATGGGTTGAGAACTTGGTTGCAGACAATCTGCCCAGCGAGGCCAACCTGCTCTTTTTGCCCGATGATCGGGCGGTCTGCCTCGTGCGTCGCGACGGAGAGAGGAACACCACATTGCTCGGTGTAGCCGATCCACCCTATCGAGAGTGGCGCTTCTCCGACACCGGCACAGTGTTCCACAGTCCTGTCATGGTTCGTCTTGACTGTGGAACCCTCTTGGCTGGAGGACGACTCTTGGAACCGGAGCGGACAGCGCTCTGTACGGTGGACGTGGAGACCGCCACGTTGCACGAAGTCCTCACCCTGCCCTCCGGCGACGACAACGCCTATCCAGCGCTGGTGCTCCACGACGGCCTGTTGTGGGTCTGTTATTATTCCAGCCACGAAGACCAAACGAACATCTACCTCGCACAGATCGAGATCGACTGAATCGCTGTTCGCCCAGAAGGACTTGCATGACTGTCACCATCTACCACAATCCCCGCTGCTCCAAATCTCGACAGACCTTGGCGCTGCTCCAAGAGCGGGGCCTGGACCCCACCGTGGTCGAATACCTCAACACGCCGCCCACTGCGGAGACCCTCCAGGGCATCTTGGTGCAGTTGGGGATAGCGCCTCGCAACTTGATGCGCACCAAAGAAGACGCCTATCGCGCGGCGCACTTGGACAACGCTGCGCTCAGCGACGAGGACCTTGTGAACGCCATGGTGAACAACCCGGTGCTCATCGAGCGCCCCATCGTGATCGCCAACGGAAAAGCCGCCATCGGCCGCCCGCCCGAGAACGTCCTGTCCATCCTCTGAAAATCGGTTACGCGGTCAATACAATGGTGGTGATTTCGGCCGGTGCGCCCAAACGAATGGGCGGCCCCCAATAGCCCGTGCCTCGCGACACGTAAATCTGCGTGGTGTCCGTGTGCCGATGCAATCCCGCGGTGTATCGATGAACGAGGCCTACCAGAGGAACCACCGGCCAGAACTGCCCACCGTGGGTGTGCCCCGATAGTTGCAGGCCAACACCCACGTCGGCGGCCTCCACAACATCATTGGGCCGGTGAGCCAGCAGAACCAACTCTCGCTCCGGGTCCCGGCCTTTGACCGCATGGGCGATGTCCGATCGGTGCTCCGGAACGAAGAGATAGCCCCGGCTGTCGGGGATCCCCACCAAATCGAAGCTCACCTGATCGCCGATTCGGACACGTTCATTCATCAGAACGCGAACCCCCAATTGTTCCAAATAGGGCGGCCATCCCAAGGGCTCGGAGTAATACTCGTGATTTCCGGTCACAAAATAGGTGCCGAAACGAGGGTTCAGCTTGGCCAAGGGCTGGAAGAGTGGGCCAATGAGGCCCACAGACGCGTCGACCAAATCGCCGGTGATCGCCACGAGATCCGGTTTGAGGGCGTTGACCTCGTCCACGATCGTCTGCAGAAAATGACCGTCCAAGATGGGGCCGATGTGCAGATCGCTGATTTGCACGATGCGAAACCCGCTCAGCTCCTTGGGCAAGCGGGGCAATTGAACTTCCACCAGGGGCCGAAGGATCTCGCCCGCATTGCGTACCCCCAGTCCGACCACTGCGGTGGTTCCAAACAGCGCGGTTCCAGCAGCCACGCGCGACAAGAAGAGTCTCCGGTCCGGATCCATCGGCGGTGCCAACTCGTCGGATCCCTGTCGTTTGAAACGTTGCAATACGCGGCGAACACCACGCCACAGATCCCAGGGCACCAGAAAGCACGCCAAGAAAAGCGCCGTGCCCAGCCACAACGCACCCATGACCGTCGCCCAGCGAAGGAAGCTCGGATCGACGCGCCGAGACAGCCCCAGGGACACAGGGATCAGCAGCGCCAACACGATCAATGCCCAGGTCAGGATGACTCGCGTGCGGCCGTGGGTCGCGGTGTCTCGGACCAAACGACGCCACAAGTAGATGTGACCGCCCGTCAGCACCAAGGAGCCGACACCGATGAAGAGGATGTAGAACAAAATTCGCAATGCAAGTCCTCAGCCTACTCGAAACAACACGGGCCAAAGGGTCCGGATTCCATTCCGTCACTACCCCGAGAAATAGATCCAGGTCAACGCAACACCGGCAACGAGCACAAACGTCAACAACGCATCTTTTCGACGCCATGCGGGATCCGATGACAAGGTCGTTCCCCCCGCATCCGCTGTGGCCATGGTCAGGCCAGCCAATGATTGGTCATCCTGAGCCGGCGTCATCATACTCACAACAATCAGCACCGCCGAACAGATGGCGAAGAGCAAGACCGCGAAGTGGAGAAAGTTCACCTCCACAATTCGAAGGAGCCAGCCATCGTCCAGGTTGGCTTTGCCCATTTCGGCGACCAAGCGACCCATACCCAGCACAAACCCCACACCCAGTGACGCGATGGCGCCTTGTGCATTGAGCCGTCTCCAAAACACGCCGAGGAGAAAGACCGCCGCGATGGGCGGCGAGATGTACGCCTGAACCGATTGAATGTACGTGAAGAGTTGCTCCGAGATGAGCTTCATGTACTGGGTCCACACCAAGCCGAGGACCACGAGCGCAACCGTGGTGATCTGCCCCACCAGCACCAGTTTTTTCTCCGAGGCGGCGGGGTTGATCTTCTTGTAGATGTCCCAGGTCACCAACGTGGAGCAGGAGTTGTATACCGAGGACAAAGAGCTCATCAGGGCGGCCAAGAGCCCCGCCACCACCAGCCCGCGAACGCCGACGGGCAGCAGCTGAGTGATCATGGAAGGAAGCGCCGAATCCGAGTCCGTCAACACCAACTGGTTTTTCTGAGCCAAGCAGTAGGCGATGATGCCCGGAATCACGAAGATCAACACCGGCAAAAGCTTCAAGAGCCCACCGAACAAGGCGCCTCGGCGTGCGTGGTCGATGCCTCGGGCTGCCAACACCCGCTGCACAATGAACTGGTCTGTGCACCAGTACCACACCCCCAAGATGGGTGCGCCAAAGAGGATTCCGGTCCATGGAAAGTCCGGATCGCTGGCCGGACGCCACATGTCCATGAACGAAGGACCCGCCGTGGCGACCATCTCGTCCCAGCCACCCAGCTTCGACAGGCCGATGAGGGTCACGGCAATGGAACCACCGATCAGGACAAAGGTCTGCACGAGATCCGTGTAGAGCACGGCGCGCAAGCCCCCAAAGATGGTGTAGATCCCGGTGGCCACCACCACGATGATGGCGCCGGTCCAAAAGTTGAGACCGAGCACGGCTTCGAAGACGATGCCGCCCGCCATGATGGTGACGGAGATCTTGGTGAGCACGTAGCCCACAATGCTGATCACCGCGAGGTACCACCGAGCGGCGGGGGAATACCGCTTCTCCAAGAACTCGGGCATGGTGTAGACGCCGCTTCGCAGATAGAAGGGTACGAAGACCCACGCCAAGATGATGAGGATCAAACTGGCCAGCACCTCGAATTGACCCACGGCGACGCCACTAGCGGCCCCAGTGCCCGCCAAACCCACCAAGTGCTCCGAGCCGATGTTGGACGCAAACAAAGAGGCGCCCACCACAAACCAGCCCACGTTTCGACCGGCTAAGAAGTAATCGGCCGATGAGCCCTTGTCTTGTCGTTCGCGGATAGTGGCATAGATCGCGACCCCAAAGATCACCATGAAATAGAGCGCGATCACAACCCAGTCGAATGATGCCATGGTCCTCTCCGCTTCGTAGACCCGTGGTGACGTGGGCTTACGGTACCTCAGAACAAGGCGTCTGCCCACAACTCACCACGAGAATCGAGTCGGCGGCATCGACCGTGGAATCGCCCTCTTGATTGCGCCAAACAGGCCCCGGATTGTCGGGCCAGCCGGCCAAGAATTTGTACGCCACCACCTGACCGTCGGTGAGTGGGGTCGAGGTCGTCCATACGTCCGTGATCGGATCCAACACCATGGGGATGGCCCCACCCTCTTTGTCTCCCGGCCACGGCGGATCGAGAAAGTCTCCCGTGAGCCACAGGTAACTCTGGGAGATGGGGGGAGTAGCCGGCATCGTGAACACACAATCGCATTGGACTGCACTGGAGCCATCGGTAGACACATCCATCACCGCATCCACGGCGGTGTCCTCGATGGAAGCATCCTCGGTCTCACGGTCCATCCCATCCATGATCGACACGTCCGCCGTGTCGACGGTCACATCGGGCGGCGGCACCACGATGTCTTCGGGTGGAGTGATGTCTGGAATGACATCGGGCTTGTCTTCGTAGTCTGCCGGGTTCATGCACGCCACGAGTCCCACGGTTAGACCCATGATTATCGCCGACGGAAGCCCATGATTGGGTCGCATGCCGGCCTCTCCTACCACGACGCTTGGGCTTGGAGTTTGAAGACGTGATCGTGGGGATGCGACGCTGTCAGATCGCCTTTAATCTGTTTGTCTCGGAGTCGAATCTTCTCTCCATAATAGTACTTACTGTAGGACAGAAATACTTCCACGCCCTCGGTCGGCGTGATGCCAAGACGCGGCGTCAGCATCCGAAAGGACAAGTCGTCGTGGTCCACGTCCAAGATCACCCGGTCGTAGCGAAGCGAGGCAAAGAGCGCGCCGATGGGCTCGGTGGGGAGCTGATAACGAAGCAAAGCGCCCCACTTGAAGTAGAGCCGATCGTGACGGTTGATGGTTGGATCGTCCGATTGCTGTTTGCTGAGCACCCAAGCGGTCATGCCAAAAAAACGGCAATCCAATCCATCCAACGCTCGACCTGTGTCGGCTCCTGCCAGCCACGCCAAGGTCTTGGCGGGTTGCCACTGCACATCAAAGGCGCTGGCCAAGATCTCTCCGTTCCCGATGCCACTTTCATCCAAGTAATTCCGGGTCAGGCTGATGCCGCCGGTGCTGTGCAAGAGCTCGATCGAGTCCGACATGGACGCAATCGATCGCGCTTTGATCCACGACAATCCTGCGTAGATGGAGCCCATGTGAGGGACAGCCACCCGCGCGTCACCACCGAGGATCCGCAGAGAGCCGTCTTCGATCACCGAGGCAAATCCCCGGTTGCTGTCCGTGGTCCAGGTACGAAACGCGTACCCACCCACATCGAACCCATCCTGGGTGACGCCCACTCGAGCCCACGCCAGGGGCGTCATGCCCTGATTATCACTCAAGAAGTCCGCATGAATGCCATACCCCGCACGCAGGGACACCCAGTCCACGAAGAGGGCATCGACAGACATCCCGCCCACGTGCGTCCGACCAAAGAGGTAGGTGTCGTAGGGCTCCAAGTATCCGAATCGGTCCCAGAACATCCCCGCACGAAGTTTGAAGTCCAACCACGAACCGGCCTCGAAACCGTGTTCGACAAAGGCCGTCGCGATCCCGGCCTGTTCCGGTACGGAGGGTCTCGAATAATCGCTGATCTGCGACGAAAACAAACCGATCACCACCCGCGTTCGACCGATCGCTGCCTGGAAAAAGAGCTCTGCCCACTCCGTCTCGTTGACTCGGGTGTAGGCAAACCCGGAATCGTAATAATCGTCGTCGATCAGATAGGGCGGCTCCGCATCCCAGGGCGATCCACGAAAACGAATGGGCATGCGGACATAGCCGTGCCAGTCGAAGGTCCAATCAGACGACTTCGTCACGTCCTCCGAGAACCGGGGCGCCATCAGTGCGGTGTTGGACTCTTCGGTCTGCGCCTTGGCCATGACGGGCACCGCCACCATCAGGAGAATCACCCAGACGCTCGAATTGGATAGGCTACGCACGCTGCCCTCCTTTTCTCAGAGCGCCCATGAAAACCAAGGCCACACCCAACACAATGAACATGGGCGCCAGCCCGCGTCCTCGACGTCGCGTCGTGCTCGCACAGATCAGGGCCGGACCATCATCCCAAGCCGCCGGTCCTGCGTCCGTCACGGGGGGGGAGGTAGACACGTCGGGTGCCGGTCCAGGTCCGCCCGCATCGGGCGTGGTGACGTCCCCGTCCGAGTCCGGCGGTGGTGGCGACGCGCCACAATGGGCCAATCCGTCCCCATAGAAGGGCGTAGGCGTCCCCGCCTTTTCAAGCTGCGACATCATCCACGCACCGGCGCCATACCCCACCATGGGGATCTGACCCGCGTATTCACCGTTCTGAG
>CAUZBV010000104.1:0-9188 GCA_963578115.1 Myxococcales bacterium | reverse complement strand
GCCGTGGACTCTCACAGACCCAATTTCGACACGCAACCGCTGCATTGTCTCGTCCACAAAAATCAGTGATTTTTCCCGTTGACAGCCCCAACGTGTCGAGTTACGAGTAGCCATTGCCATATATGGTCATTATTCGACTTTCGGTGGGCAGGTGGTTTTGTCTGTGGGCACAAAAAAAATAAATCCATGGCGAGCGTTGTTGTGGGCTGGCATCGGCATCTTGCTATTGATGCATCTCGGGTAAGCCCCCCCTAACAGAGTGAGCGACAATCGGTCCTTGGGGATGGGTTGGGTGCTTCTCGTTCGCATTCATTGCTGTCTTCTGAGAGCGTATGGTAGGCTTGATCTTCACGAGTCGAGGGTTGGCCATGCACTCCGAAGAGCAACGGATCTATCATCGATACGAATTTGAACTTCCTGTGAGCTTTCAAGGAAGTACGGGAGAGGCCCGAGGCCATCTCGTGAACGTGTCTGCAGGCGGCTGTTTTGTGGTGAGCGACAGTGTGCCCTCGACCGGCAAGCGGCTGAAGCTTTCCGTCCGCGCTGGCGCCACGGAAGAACCGGTTTTGTTGGATGTGCAGGTGGCATGGGCGGGCCCGGAGAGCCCAGGCAATCGAGTGGACGCTGGGTTTGGGGGTTTTTGGCTCTACGCCTATTCCCAGTGCAGCGCCGAACACTTGGAACGCTTCTTAGAGTCTGTGCTTGGAATTACGAAAGCGGCTACCCGGTCAACGACCGGCGACGGGGGTACGCCAATGCACGTCTATCGATTCCCCGTGATGTACGACGGACTGCAGGAACATTCGTTTTCCGAGGATCTGTCTGGCGGCTAAACGAACGCTGCGTCTCTATTTTCTTCAAAAAATACGGCATTGACGGTCGAAATGGCTTTGCCTATGATGCCGGTCCCCTGAATGGGGCGTGGCGTTAGAGGTGAAGCCGATGAGTGGTCCCAAGAAAATTGTGGTTGCCTATTCCGGAGGGTTGGATACCTCCATTATCTTGACGTGGCTCAAGGAAACCTACGACTGCGAGCTCATCGCGTTCACAGCAGATGTCGGCCAAGGAGAAGAGCTGGATGGGCTCGAAGAGAAAGCCAAGGCCACGGGCGCGGATCATTTTGTTCTCGCCGATCTGACCCAAGAATTTGTGACGGATTTTGTCTTTCCGGCCATTCGCGGCAAGGCGATTTATGAAGAGTACTATCTGATGGGTACCGCGTTGGCGCGTCCTTTAATTGCCAAAGCCATGATCGACTGCGTGAAAGAGTTTGGTGCGGACGCCATCGCCCACGGTGCCACAGGCAAAGGGAACGATCAGGTCCGCTTTGAGCTGACCGCCTATGCGTTGCACCCGAGCATTCAAGTCATCGCACCATGGCGCATGTGGGATTTGCGTTCGCGAGAGGCGTTGATGGACTACGCTGAACGTCACGGTATTCCCATTCCAACCACCAAAGAGAAGCCGTATTCCATGGATCGAAATCTCATGCATGTGTCGTATGAAGGCGGCATTTTGGAAGATCCGTGGAATGCACCGCCCGAGAACATGTTCCTCACAACCACCTCGCCGTTGAACGCTCCCGACTCCCCCCAGTTCGTGGAGATCGACTATGTGAACGGGGTCCCCACGGCGGTGGATGGCGTGTCCATGGAACCTGTGGCGCTCTTGACCCGCCTCAACACCTTGGGTGGGCGTCACGGCGTGGGCCGTGTGGACATTGTGGAGAATCGTTTTGTGGGTATCAAGAGTCGGGGTGTGTATGAAACACCCGGCGGTACGATTCTTCACGCAGGGCACCGTGCGGTGGAGTCGATCACCTTGGACCGCGAAGTGTTGCGATTGCGAGACTCGCTGGTGCCCAAGTTTACAGAACTGGTTTACAACGGATTTTGGTATGGACCTGAGATGCAGCATTTGCTTCGGTTCACAGACGAAATCCAGCAGGATGTCACCGGGACGGCACGGCTCCAGTTGTACAAGGGCAGTGTGGAGATCGTGGGTCGAAAAGCCCAAAACTCACTCTACAACCAAGAGTACTCTACCTTTGGTGAGGACGAAGTGTACAACCAAGCGGACGCGGACGGTTTCATCAAGCTGCATGCCCTTCGCTTGAAGTTGAACACCTTGCGCCATCAGGGGGTTTTGCAAGCCGGCAGCCCCATACCCCCGGAAGCCGAAGAGCTCAAAGGCTACATCGAATAAGTCCCCTTTGTTGTTTGACGGCGACGATCGTATCTCTGTACACTGAAGTCGTATGCAGATGCACGGGATAGAAGCGGTTCCGTTGGGACGAACCCCATGGTTTTGTTCGCCCTTGGGCACTCTCTTGCTTATCGGCGCCGTCGCCTTTGGTTTGATGAGCGCGTGTGGGGACAAAAGCAAACCCGGCGCCCTGCTTCCCGATGGCAGTCCGGGTGATCTCGTCGACAGCGGCGACACCGAAACGGACATTCCCGACGATGGTTCGGATGAACCGGACACGACCGTCGATGTCCCGAAATTCTTTGAACAGCCCTGTTCTGGCAACGAGGATTGTGTGGATGAGTTCGAGACGGGCTGGTGTGTCGAGATCGATGAAGAGGGCAATCGTCAGTGCACCTATTCCTGCATTCAAGATTGTCCACCGGGTTACAGTTGCGTTTTTGTCGAGGTGGGTGGCAACGATCAGGTCGCTGTGTGTATGCCGGAGATAGACACCGCATGCGCCCCTTGCGAAAGCGATTTGGAGTGTGTTTTTTCCGGAGCACAATGTCACGAGATTGGTTCTCAGGATGGAGAGCCCGACCTGCGCTGTGCGTACGATTGTGCGGACACGGGTGGGCAATGTGACGAGGGGTATGAGTGCAAGGTCTTTCCCTCGCCCGAGGGTCCGCAGAGTTTGTGCATTCCCAAGACCAACAGCTGCGTCTGTTTTGGTCAGGACGAAGAGGGGATCGACATCAACGGATCGGAGCAAACCTGCACCAGCGGCGAAGGGCTGGGGGCTTGCACCGGAACGACCACCTGTGATGGGGAAAATGGTTGGACTCCTTGCACCGCACAAGAGGCGGTTCCTGAGGTCTGCGACGGCGTGGACAACGATTGCAATGGAGACATTGACGACGAGCTCGGTCAGACCACCTGCGGCAAAGGGGTGTGTGGTCACACCATAGAAAATTGCCTGGACGGGACGGCCCAAACTTGCGATCCCTTTGAAGGGGCCATCGACGAAATCTGTGACGGCGTCGACAACGACTGCGATGCAAGCGTGGACGAGGGCTGCGTCCCTACCGAGCTTACGTTGTCCTTTGTCAGCGCAGTGGTCCAGACTCCCACCGAACAACCTGTGGCGGATGGCGTGCAGGTGATGATGAGTGTGGGGTTGCCCGGAGTGCAGGGATCCTCAATCGCAGAGCTCCCCGGCGGGATTTCCGTGCGCTGGGGCTATTACTACGTCATTCCCTAGCAAAGCATCCCACATCGTGTCCACGGCTTGACGGAGCCCGTGTGTTTGAATCACATTGGCACGATGTTGGGGACGTACCAGGCCTGCGCGAAGAGCATTCTTTTGGGAGAACACGTCGTGGTCTACGGGTCACCAGCGCTCGCGTTGCCCGTTCATTCCGTGGGCACCACGGCGCGTGTAACCAGACGAACGAATCCGGATGAGCCCATGCTCACTACGGACGCGCCGTTGGCCGACGCGTCGATGGCGCATCGGTTGCTCGAGGAGTCTGCGATGCGGCTCGGCCTGTCCGATCGATTGCTCGAGTGGCGCATCGAGGTGTCGTCGACCATTCCCATGGGGCAAGGGCTCGGCTCATCCGCCGCTTTGGGCTGTGCGTTGGTCGGTGCGTTGTCGAAGGTCGCCGGACTCGAGATGACCGTCGAGGAGCTCAACGCCCATGTGTTCGCGTTGGAAGGGCACGTTCATGGCACCCCATCGGGCATCGACAACACGGTGGTGACCTACGAGGTTCCTATCGCCTACCAGAAGGGGGAACCGCTCCGAATGGTTCCATGGCCGTCGGGCTGTCACATTGTGTTGGCATCCAGTGGACAGATCGGGTCGACGCGGGACGCGGTGGACGGGGTGAGCCGATGGAAAGAGATGCATCCGAGCGAATTCGACGCGGTGTTTGACCGTGCGACGGACGCGGTAGCGGCCGGACTCGAGGCGTTTCAGGAGAGCGACCCGGTGGCCTTGGGCGACGCGATGAACATCAATCACGAGTGTCTTCAGCAATTGGGCGTCTCCACGCCGGCGTTGGATCGGCTCGTGGGAGTCGCTCGTGACGCGGGAGCGCTGGGCGCCAAGCTAACAGGTGCCGGTCTGGGCGGCTTTATTGTGGTCCTGACCACACCCCAACACGGACAATCCATGGAGGCCGCGCTCAGCCGTGCCGGCGCTGCGACCGTGATTCAGGCCAGGGTGGACGATCGATGAGACGTGCCACCGCACAGGCTCACGCCAACATCGCGCTCGTCAAGTATTGGGGCAAACGCGACGAAGCACTGAATCTTCCAGCGGCTTCGAGTCTGTCGGTCACGTTGGATGGCCTGACGACCACCACCACCGTCTCCTTCGGCGAGACAAAGCAGGACACCTTGACCATCAATGATGTCTCCGTGGATCGAGCGGCCATGGGCAAGGCAACGCGTGTGTTGGACATCGTGCGTGGGATGGCTGGGATGAGCGACTGTGCGGCGGTGTCGTCCACCAACTCCTTTCCTACGGGGGCCGGCCTCGCGTCGTCCGCCTCGTCCATGGCGGCGCTGGCCATGGCGGCCAGCCAAGCCGCCGGCTTGACGCTCACTCCTCAGGAGCTGTGTCCCATCGCCCGCATGGGATCGGGATCGGCCACACGCAGCCTTTTTGGTGGGTATGTGGTGTGGGACGCCGGCACCCAAGCCGACGGGAGTGACTGTGTGGCGCGCGCTCTCTTTCCACCCGATCATTGGGATCTGCGGGTGTTGGTGGCCGTCATCAGCGGGGCGCCCAAATCGGTGGGCAGCACCGACGGCATGAACCTCACGCGAGACACCAGCCCCTACTATGCGTCGTATCTCGCCACCGTCGCCAACGACATTGAAGAAGCCACGCGAGCGATCGCGGACCGGCACATCGACTTGCTCGGTCAAGTGGCGGAGCGTTCGTGTTTGCGCATGCACGCCACCATGATGGGGGCTGATCCGCCCTTGATGTATCTGCAACCGGCCACCTGGCGGGTGCTGGATTGGGTGCGTGCGCTTCGTGACGAGGGCCTGCCCGTGTTCTTCACGGTGGATGCAGGGCCCAACGTCAAAGTGTTTTGTGAACCTCCTGTCCAAGAGGCGGTGCAAGAGCGCCTTGCCGCGTTTTCGGACATTGAGCAGGTGATTTGCGCTCGTCCCGGCGGCGGGGCACGCCTGATTGAGAATGAGTAACGACGCTGTGACCACCAACGCCCGTTGCGCTCAAGCCCCCGGAAAGCTCATGCTGGCCGGCGAATACGCTGTCCTGGGACCCGCCGGCGAGGCGTTGGCGGTGGCCGTTGCGCCCTGTTTGAAAGCACGGGCCGAGCCGGGCGAACAGTGGTCTTTGGTGCGTACGGATCGAGGTATCGCCTGGGAAGACGGCGAGGCGGTTCCGAGTGAGTTGGTGTTTGCTCACGCGGCCCTCCAGACGGTGCGCGATGCATGCGCTGATGCGATGGTTCCGCACCGGATCAGCACCCATGCGCCGGCCGTGACCACAGACTCTACCAAGCGGGGACTCGGGAGCAGCGCGTCGGCTGCTGTGGCGGTTACAGCAGCGCTTTGTGCAGCCACCTCGGCCACTTTGGACAAGAGACGGGTCTTGGACTTGGCGTTGAAGGCCCATCGATTCGCTCAGGGTGGACTGGGCTCAGGCTATGACGTGGCGACCATTACCATGGGCGGGTTGGTGCACTGGCGACCGGCTCGTGTGGCCGGCGAGTCGGTCGGGGGCCACGAGGCAGAGACCATCGATTGGCCCAGGGGACTGCACATGATCGCGGGCTACACGGGCCAGAGCGCCAGCACACCGAATTTTTTGGAACGGTTGCAGGCAATCGCCAGCGAGGATGCCACGGAATTGACCCACGAGTTGATGGCCTTGGGTCGGCCTGTCAGCGGTCTCATTCAGGCGTTTCGGCTGGGCGCTTTGGACGAGGTGTTGGCGGGTATCGAGGCGTGTCATCACGCCCTGGTGGCTTGGGATCTCGCTCGGTCGTTGGGGGTGATGACGCCGGCCATTGAAGCCATGGTTTGTGGAGCGCAGTTGGTGGGGGCCAGCGCCAAAGTGTCCGGAGCGGGCGGTGGGGATTCGGTGGTGGCCTTCGCCAAGGATCCGGCCGTGCTGGAGGCCTTGGCCGCTGCGTGGACCGCCGAAGGCTTCGCGCCCATGACTATTAATGTGCACCATCCAGGCGTCTCAATAGTGTCCGAAACCTCCTAAGAGAGCCCTACAACTCCTCGGATTTTGAACGCTATTTGGCCGGGTTTTCTCTATGCTTGACTCGAATTAGGGACGTGGCTATAACCATCGGCGCTGTCCGGGCGAATAGCTCAGTTGGGAGAGCATCGCGTTTACACCGCGAGGGTCGCTGGTTCGAGCCCAGTTTCGCCCACTGATTAGCGTCCGTTCACGGACAACCCATTTGGGGTGGTAGTTAAGCTGGTTATAACGCCGGCCTGTCACGCCGGAGGCCGCGGGTTCGAGTCCCGTCCACCCCGCCTCTATAAAGCTCAGCACTTTGGTGCTGGGCTTTTTTCGTTCTGGTGTGTCCTGTCCCCCGCTCCCGCGTCGTCATTGACGCGGTCCTGCCACCGGCAGGTCGCCTCGCTCTGCTTCCTGCGTCGCTCGCCCCGCCTCTATAAAGCTCAGCACTTTGGTGCTGGGCTTTTTTCGTTCTGGTGTGTCCTGTCCCCCGCTCCCGCGTCGTCATTGACGCGGTCCTGCCGCCGGGACGGGGACGCCTGACCCCGTGGCCTGTCTGAAGGCCCTGCGGGATGGAGCCAATCGTCACCGCTATGGGATTTTCTAATGTCATTACAGTGCGTTATGAATGTGGCATGGATTGTGCTCACCCGCCGCTCGCTGCACGACAACACGTCGTGGATGCACCGTGACCAGAGGCTGTGGAGCGGACGACATTAGAACGAGGGAGTGTGGAGTCATGACGAAGGACACTTTTAAAGCGATTATTCTCAAACAAGATGACAACAAGACCGTGGCTGCTATCGAGCAGCTCCATTTGTCGGATCTGCCCGAAGAAGACGTGTTGGTTGAGGTGGCTTATTCCAGCTTGAACTACAAGGACGGTCTGGCGGTCACCGGTAAGGGAAAGGTGGTCTCGCGATGGCCCATGGTCCCGGGTATCGATCTCGCCGGAACGGTGCTGGAGTCGGCTTCGGATGCCTATCAACCGGGTGACGCTGTGGTGCTCACGGGCTGGGGCGTTGGCGAAAAACACTGGGGTGGCTATAGCCAGAAGCAGCGGGTTCGAGCCGAGTGGTTGGCACCCTTGCCGGCTGGACTCAGCACACTGCAGGCCATGGCCATCGGTACGGCCGGCTTCACGTCCATGCTCTGCGTCATGAGCCTCGAGGACGGCGGAGTCAGCCCCGACAAGGGCCCTGTTGTGGTTACCGGCGCCGGCGGTGGTGTGGGTAGCGTTGCAGTCGCCCTGCTGGCCAACGCCGGCTACGAGGTGGCGGCTGTCACCGGTCGCGAGTCTACCCACGAGTATTTGCGTACGCTGGGGGCGAGCGAGGTGTTGTCGCGCGAGGCCATGTCCGAGCGTTCACGACCGCTGGAGAAACAGCGTTGGGCCGGCGCCGTCGACACGGTGGGCGGTACCATGCTCGCGCGTATCTTGGCGGAGACGCAGTATGGCGGAACCGTCGCATCCTGCGGATTGGCGGGTGACTATACACTCCCGGCGACCGTGATGCCCTTTATCTTGCGGAACGTCCGCTTGCAAGGGGTCGACTCGGTGATGTGCCCGGTGGACCGACGCACGATCGCGTGGAAGCGTCTGGCCGCGGAGCTACCGGAGAATCTACTCGATGCCATCAACCAGGTGGCAACGCTCGAACAGGTCCCTCAATTGGCCGCCGACATTGTCGCCGGTCAAATCAAAGGGCGGGTCGTGGTCGACCTGCAGGCGTAAGGAAACCGGCGCGATTCGGCCTGTCCGGGTCGCGCTTATGCACAACACAGCGTTTTTGGCGATGGCGGGGGTACTCCGATGCAGATGGCAATCCACACGACGGCGAACCGAGAGGTCGAACAGAGCGTACACCGGCTTCAACCTTTGTTGGCGCCGTGCTCCATTGCGTTGGTTGGGGCGTCGTTGCGGGCCGAGTCGGCCGGCAACGACATGGTCTTGCAGTTGCTTCAATCGGGCTTTGGGGGGCGGGTGTACGCGGTGAACCCCAAGTACAACCAAGTGGCGGGGATTCCCTGTTATCCGTCCTTATCCGACCTTCCTGAAACCGTCGACCTTTGCGTTATGGCGGTGGGGAACGGACGGCTCGAGGACTCGTTGCGTGAGGCGATTGCATGCGGCGTCCGGGCCGCGGTCCTCTTCGGCAGTGTCCATCTGGAAGACGACACGGACCCGCCCTTGCGCACGCGGCTGCGGACCATCGCAGAGGAGGCCGGGTTGTTGCTGTGCGGCGGCAACAGCATGGGGTTCTACAACCTGGATCACAGCCTCTTCGTCTTTCCTCAGCACATTCACCGCAAGCTCATGCCTGGTGCAGTTACGTACATCAGCCAATCAGGCTCGGCGCTCACCGGTTTGTTGTGGAACAACCGGAAGCTCCGTTTCAACCTGGCCATCTCGTCGGGCCAAGAGATCACCAACACGGTGGCTGATTACATGGACTATGCGCTCGAACAGCCGAGCACGCGTGTCATCGCGCTCTTTCTCGAGGCCGTGCGCGAACCCGAGAAATTTGTCGCGGCGTTAAAAAAAGCCAACGAAAAGGAGATCCCTGTCGTCGTCTTGAAGGCGGGACGAACCGAGGCGGCGGCGGCCCTGGCCATGAGCCATTCGGGCGCCATCGCGGGTAACGACGCGGCGTACCAAGCCGTGTTCGACCGATATGGTGTCACCCGAGTGAACAGTCTGGACGAGTTGGCTTCCACAACCTTGCTCATGTCCATGCCACGCCGGCCTGCAGCCGGGGGGATC
>CAUZBV010000103.1:0-9218 GCA_963578115.1 Myxococcales bacterium | reverse complement strand
GGTGACGAGCAAGGACCCATATCCCCTCGCCGTCAACTCGATTCCGGCGCTGATCGATGTGTCGCTCTATCCGGAGGGCCCAACCCGCCAGGACACCTTGATCTGTGCGTTCACGTGGGTGGATCCCGACGAGGCGGATCCGATCCAGATCGATGTGGCCTGGATCAAGAAGGGCGCGGACAATCAGGAAGCTGTCGTCCTCAACGCGCTGGTCGACGAGGGAAGCGACATCACAATGGCGGCTTCTCTCCTCGTGCCTGGGGACCAGGTGTGGTGTGAGCTCGACCCCATGAATGGCGTCGAGGCCGGCGTCACGGTGGTCAGCAATGTGGTGACCGTCATCAATCAAGCGCCGACTGCGCCTGTGGTCGCGTTGACTCTTCCGGATATTCTGCCGGGCACGGGTGCCCTCAGCGGCGACGCGAAGTGCACGATCAGTACAGCCGCGAGCGACGCCGATGGTGACGAGCTGAACGTCTCCTTCCAAATGACCGTCAACGGCGTCGAAACGCCCAATCAAAAGGGCACCATCGCGGTGTCACTCCTCTCTCATTGTGACCTCGTGACCTGTGTGGCCATCGCGGATGATGGGTGGCCGGACGGCGCAACCTCATCGGACGAAAAGAAGGGACAACTCGCCGCAGGCCCCGATTGTCCGACGGCCGGGTTCTGTGAGCTGCCCACGTGCCTGGAGACCGGTGGGTGTGGGCCCTCGTTTTTTGACGAAGACACCTGTGATGATGGGCTCTATTGCAACGGTCTCGAGACGTGCGACATCACGACGGGGTGCGTGCTGGGTCTCCCTCCCCAGGAGGACAACAACCCGTGCACATCGGACTCGTGTTACGAGGCCAGCGAGGGCGTTCCATCGAGCAAGAACTGCATCGCAAGTACGGAGGGCACCCTCTGCAATGCGCCTGATTTTGCTTCTCAAACGCCCTGTGATGACGGCGATCCCTGTACCCCCATCGATCTTTGTGAAGGGGGCGAGTGTTTGGCTCAAAGCGACAACATTTGCATTGAAGAGCCCTTGTCGGTGTTCAACGACTCCACCCAAGCACCGGCCATCGCCAATCTGGGTTATGGGCGCTATGTCACTCGATGGAAGTCCGCGTGGGACGGTGCATCGGTTGTTCGCGTGACCGATGGCAATGGGAGTCGGCTCGATGAAGAACATACGCTCGATGGAAAGCCCGACTTGGATATAATTCAAGCGGGTGTGGTCGCGTTGCCGGGCGGACGTTTCATCGTGGCCGATGTTCTCTACGAGTGGACGGGTCCCTCCATCTTCCACGAGGCGCTGCTCACCTTGAGCAAGTACACCCTCACCGGGACCTTGGAGGCGCAATCGAGCACACTCTTGGCCTCCAATCAGAAGGTGCCAAACCCCAATGTGCGCAACGTTCGTTTGCGTTTACTCCTTTTCTCTGATGGGGGGTTGGGCATGGTGCAGGGCGGCACATACAGCAGCGCGCCCGCCTTCGCATCCGTTGACTCGACCGATCTGTCGGTGGGTGGTTGGATTCCCCTGATGGAGACCACCATGGCGTTCCAAAGCGTCAAGTTCGACGCCAAGACAGTGGCCACCAAGGATGCCGCCGGTGAAATCCAGTCCGAAGGGTTTCGTGCGGCT
This sequence comes from Myxococcales bacterium, assembly GCA_963578115.1. Lineage (GTDB taxonomy): Bacteria > Myxococcota_A > UBA9042 > CAUZBV01. The sequence continues at coordinate 7,585 of CAUZBV010000103.1, read as the reverse complement.
TGGGTGGGGTATCCCAGTGCCCTAAGCCCCTACGTTCTTTGGCTCGATTCGTATGACCAGACCGGCGCTCCTGCGGATGATTGGCCGGCGAGCGCGTTGAACATCGGGAACAATTGCACGAGCCCACTCAATCAATGCGTCAAGAAAGGGGCCATTCAGGTGGAGTACAAGCCCGTGCCGATCCAGGCGGTCCGATTGGCTGTCCTCTCGACGGGGGACAATGTGGTGGTTTGGGAGCGTGGGGTCAATTTAGGCAACACGATCCATGCGCGGGTGATTGGCAATGATGGTGCCTACCTCAGCGCCGTGTTTCCCATGCTGCCTGCCGGGCTGGATGGCGGCGATCAGAACCTGGGTGATGTGGGGGTTTTCTCGGATGATCATGTGATTGTGGTCTACAGTGACAACACGTTGCCCTCCAAGGAAGGAGAGATCCGATATTGGATTTTCGATCCAGACAACCCTTCGTCTCCGTCGTCGTCGAATGTGGTGAATGTGAAGGGGATTGGCAACCAGGTCTTCCCCAGCGTCACGGTATTTCCCGGAAAGAGTGGTACGGGCGCGGACGATGAGTTTGTGGTCACGTTCGTGTCCAATGGCATGGTGTATACGCGTCGGCTGAATCGAGATGGTACGCCGGCCATTGGGATCCCGGAACGTCGAGGAAACGTGGCGTACGAGGGCACCCAATATGCGGCCGACGCGGCCAGCGCTCGGCCCGCCTTGGGCCAGCCGACCAACGTCTTTGTTGTCTACAGTTCCCAGGAACCCTTGGTGAGCAAAGAGACTGTGTTTGGACGACTCTTCAGCAATGACGGCGTGCAGATTCTACCCGAACAGGCGTTGACGAACGTGGTGTTTCACGCCACGGAGCCCGCGATCGCAGGGAGCGGTGACCGCTTCGTTTTTACGTATACGCGAGCGTTCAATGTGGGGGATGATGGCGATGTCAGGGCTCGATTCTACAACGGGAAGGGCGTGGAAGTGTCCGATCCCAACTTGCCCGTGGCCGTGCCCACGAGCTCGGGAAAAGACCAGCAGGGAGCGCGCGCGGCGGTGGGCCTAGAGACGGTCTTGGTGGCCTGGAGCAGCAACCATGACGAAAACAATTATACGGTCTATGGCCGTCTCTTCGACCACGATGGCGTCGCGCTGAGCGATCCCTTCAGCGTCAACGAGAGCGACACCAAGAAACAATGGCAGGTCAACGTGGCGGCACAGCCCACGGGGGAGCGTTATGCGTTGGCTTGGACAACCAACAAGAAGGGGACAAAAGACATCATATTGCGTCTTTTGGACGCACAGGCGGACGGCCAAGTGTCCTTCGTGACCGACGAGGTGGCGGTGTTTGATGGGATGGGTCAACAGACAAGAGCCAGCGTCGCCATGGCATCGGACGGTCAGGTGGTTGTCTGTTTCGAGTGGACGGGTTTGGGTGTCGATGATGACGGCGACGTGGCCTGCAAACGCTATGTTTGGGTGGAAGGGATGTTGATGGCAACCAACAACGACGACGTTTTTTATCCATTCGTTTACGCGCCCGCGTGGCAGCAGGCACCTCGCGTTTCCTTCCTCAACGACACGGACTTTGTGGTCGCGTGGGAAGCGAGCGATCTGGACCACTCCGAGCACGCGATCCAAATGCGTCACTATTCGGCGGCGAACATCTTGACCAGCAAGGGCGCTCGGGTTGTGGCCAACCGTACATGGGCCGGCAATCAGAGCCGTCCCTTCGTCGTGGATGCTTCCGTGGGCACCTATTGGATTGGATGGGACTCGACACCGCCGGTGGGCACCGTGACGGCGGCCGGTACCGATGTCTATTTCCGAGTGTTCCCCAAGAATTGAGCGGACGGGGTTTGCTTGGGTCGTGGCCGGACACGGTCTGGGACCGGTTGATGTGACAACACAGTGTGGGGCGGAACGATTCGCCAAGGGATGCAGCAGGGGAGAAGGAAGGGTTTTCATGGTTCGGCACATCGCATTGCTCATTTGTTGTGGCTTGGTCGCTTCTCTTCCGGCGGGCTGTGGTGATGGGTCTTCCGATGACCCTACTCCCTCGTGCGAGACGAAGAGCTGCGGCGAGAACGAAGTATGTCAGGCCGACCAGTGTGTGTGTGACGAGGGTTTCGAGCCGGGCGCCGAGAGCGGCTGTGTGGACACGGACGAATGTGTGACGAACAACGGCGGCTGTGGTGATCCGACGTACTTTCTCTGCACCAACAACCCCGGTGGTCCCCCAACGTGTTCGGATCGTGACGAATGTGTCGCCGATTTGGGAGGAAACAACGCCTGTGGGATCGCCAAATATTGGGACTGCGTCAACAAGATCGGGAATCTGCCTGTGTGTACGGACGTGGATGAGTGTGTGGAGGACGCGGACGGCAACAATGGCTGTGGCGTTGCAGCGCATTGGGAATGCACAAACACGACCGGCGCAGCGCCACTCTGTGTCGACACGGAGGACTGTGTTGTCGACGGCGAGGGCCTCAACGAATGTGGTGTGGCAACGTATTGGGTGTGTACCAACGTAGACGGTGGAGGCCCGATCTGCGAAGACATCGATGAGTGCCAGGTGGACAACGGCGGTTGTGGCACTTCCCAGTATTTCCAGTGCATCAACGAGCTCGGTGCGTCCCAAACCTGCGCGAGCATCGATGAATGCACCACCATGGTGACGTGTGGTCCCCATGCCACGTGCGTCAATGTCGAAGAAGGGTTTGAATGCAGCTGCGATCCCGGGTTTCCCATTGGTGATGGGCTGGCATCCAATTGGATCCACACCATCGCATCCACATCCCAGGCGTTCGCTGCGCTCAAGACCGATGGCAGCGTGGTGACCTGGGGAGCGTGGTATGGCGGTGGAAACAGCCAGGGGGTGGCCGGTGACTTGTCGGCTGACGTCCAATCGGTGCATGGAAATGGGGTGGCGTTTGCGGCGCTCAAGACCGACGGCAGCGTAGTGACCTGGGGGAACGCGGACACGGGGGGGCATTCGAGCTTGGTCGCGGATGGCCTCGCGTCGGATGTGGTGTCGATCTTTTCTACGCCAGACGCCTTTGCGGCGCTCAAGACCGATGGCAGCGTGGTGACGTGGGGCGACTACGCGCGTGGCGGAGCCAAGTGTCTATGGGATCCGGATCCGGCACCTGGGCTCTGCATCGAGTATGTGACCGATGGGCTTCAATCGGGCGTCGAGACCGTGTTCTCCAATGAGTCCGCGTTTGCTGCGCTCAAGTCCGACGGCAGCGTAGTGACGTGGGGAAACACAAAATTTGGTGGCAAGAGCACATCGGTCGGAGGTCCTCTTTCGGAGGGCGTTCAGACCATCGCCGCTACCGAGGGTGCGTTTGCAGCGCTCAAGACCGACGGCAGTGTGGTCGCTTGGGGGAGCAAGTTTGAAGGCGGCGACACGGAACCGGTTGTGGAAAGCGTGGCGTCCAATGTGCAGGCGATCTTTTCGACGGAGAGCGCCTTTGCGGCGCTCAGGACCGATGGCAGCGTGGTGGTTTGGGGAGGGTACGACACCGGTGGCTGGGTCCTGGCCCAGACGTTCGGCAAGCTCACCTCCGGGGTGGTGAGTATCTATTCCACCGGCGTCGCCTTCGCTGCGCTTAAGTCCGACGGCAGCGTGGTGACGTGGGGCGATGAAAAGGAGGGCGGCGACAACAGCGCCGTGGCGGATGCGCTCAGCGCCAACGTCCAACACATTTTTGCGAGCGAGAGCGCTTTTGCTGCGATCAAGTCGGACGGCAGTGTGGTGACCTGGGGATGGTCAGAGTTTGGTGGAGACAGCAGCGCCGTGTCGGATGCGCTCAGCGCCGGCGTACACACGATCGCGTCGACTCGATCGGCCTTCGCCGCTCTCAAGACCGACGGCAGCGTGGTGACGTGGGGCGATGAAAAGGAGGGCGGCGACAGCGCTGCGGTGGCGGGTGCGATTAAAGGCCAAGTCATCGCTCTGTATTCGACCGCAAGTGCCTTTGCTGCGCTCAAGACCGATGGGAGCGTGGTGACGTGGGGCTCCGAAGGCGGGGACAGCGACGATGTGGTCGATGCGCTCGCACCGGGCGGCGGCTGTACGGCCGAGTGAGACCCGTAAAACCGTGAACGAGTTGCCGAAGCCTCTTGCATCCTGTTCCGCAAGCCCCTACGATCCCGCTGCCATGGCCATGCATCCAAGTGAGGGACGATGACAGTCGATGAGCTGGTAGCGCGCTTCGATTATTTCGACGATTGGGACGACCGGTATCGGTACATCATCGATCTGGGGCGCAAGCTGAACCCGTTGGATGACGCGGCCAAAACCGATGAGAATAAGGTGCGCGGCTGCATCAGCCAGGTGTGGCTCACGTGCCGGACCGAGGACGAGCGGTTGCGCTTCGAGGCCGACAGCGACTCCACCATCGTCAAAGGGCTCATCGCCATCGTGTTGATGCTGCACGACGATCGCGCCCCGGCCGAGATTTTGACGTTGGATGTGAGTGATCTCTTCGACCGCTTGGGCTTGGGCAGCCACGTGACGGTCAACCGCCGCAACGGCTTCTATGCCATGTTGGGCAAACTCAGGGAATACGCCGCGTCGGCTTAGGGCGTACCGCGGGTGCTTTCGCGGGCTCGGAGAACGATGAGAAGCAGGAGTAGGGGGATGAACGAACTCAACGGCGCTGGGCTGTGAGCTTGTTGGCAACCGGTCGATTGGGCGTTGCCACTCTCATTCTGGACGACATTTTGGGCGTCGTTACTCTCATTCTGGATGGGATTACAGTAGTCGGTCACCTCAACATTCGTGGACAACTTGCATGAAAAGTCGTTGCAGTCCGTAAAGCCATTCCCATCGTTGTCGATGCCATCACTGCAGTTGACGTAGGTCGTTTCTAAGGCCCCATTGCAGTGATCCAGGATTTGTTGATCGGTGGACAACTTGCACGAAAAATCGTTGCAGTCAGTATAGCCGTTTTCATCGTTGTCGATGCCATCCGAACATGCCTCCAGCGAGTGTTCCACAAAGCCTTCGCAAAAGAGCACAATCGTAGGATCGGATGACTTGGAGCACGAAAAATCGCGACAGTCGGTGTAGCCGTTCCCATCGTTGTCGATGCCATCACCACAGGCCTCCAACGAGATCTCTTCGGGTTGGTTTCCACAGTAATCCAGGACTTGTTGATCGTCGGACTTGGAGCACGACCAATCTTTGCAATCGGTATACCCGTTGTCATCATTGTCGATGCCGTCACTGCAGGCCTCCAACGATTTCTCTCCGGGTTGGTTTGCGCAGTAATCCAGGATTTGTTGATCGGTGGACTTCGAGCAGGAAAAGTCAGCGCAATCGATATACCCGTTGCCATCATTGTCGATGCCGTCACTGCATGCTTCGAGCGTATCTTCGGTCATGCCGTCGGCTTTGAGGCTGCCGGTGCGAGACCCTTCCGTGGACTTCTGAACACCGTTCCAATCGTCGGCAGTTCCCTCGCCGGCCCCACAGGCTCCGACGGTCCAAACCAGTGCCAATGCCCAAATCGCGGTGCTCCCGAAACGTATATTCGTATCCTCTCTGTTCGTACGTTCCGCCAGGATAGTGTAGGCGGGGACGATTTTCAACGGGAATGAGCGAGGCCGAAGCGTGCGCCTGACCTACTGCATCCCTTTGCTATGCAATGATTCCATCAGCGCGGCCCCGGCTTTGGAGCCGGCGCGGTAGAAGACCGCGGGCTCGTCTTCGCACGTGCAGGCCAGGGTGGCGCCCGGTGCGCAGGCCTGCTCATCCAAGTCTGCTGTGCCGCAGGCTGTCATGCCCACGAGCAGCAGCGTGATGATCGTTAAAACGTCCAGCGCCTTGTCTGATTGTTGGACGGCATCATTCCTCCTCAATCCAAAAGGATTGCAAGCGCGTGGCGCGGTACAGCGCCCCCTTTGCCGTTAATTCCCAAATCTTTTCGGCGGGCTGGTCGCCGGTGACTTCGATAATGGTCCCATCACCCGGGGGCGCGGGCCCCGGTGGACTTCCGGGCTCTTTCTTTCCCTGGATCCCGCCGGCACAGACCAACACGTTGCCGTTGGGCAAGAGTTTGGCGCCCCCCAAAAAGTTGGTGTAGGTCTCGGTGGTGTAACTCCAGATTTCTTTCGCCGTCATGGTCTCGACATTCACCGTGTATCGCGCAGCGCGGCTGTATGGCGTGGCTGTGTCTGGTCGCTCGTTGCCGTTGTCGTAGACCAACAGAGTGCCATCGGTCAGCCAACGCGGGTCGTGTTGGGAGTAAAACCAGAGGCTCCCGATGCCCTCCAGCGCAAAGTCGCCACCGTCGCCCAGCGACCACAACACCTCCCCCGTGGCGTGGCTGATGTTGACTACCCAGTTTTGGTGGCGAACTGAAACCAGCATGCTGTCGTCGCCGTCGTTGTAGAACAAGGCGTTGGCATGGCTCCAGTCATAGGCGGTCGACTGTTTCCCCTTCTTTTTGGACAACGCTCCGGGGAACCGGGTGGTGTCCAGGTGATCGGCGGCGTGCCATTCCCACACGACGGTGCCATCGGGCGTCATCTCCACGATCCGGTCTGCCTTGAGATCCACCGCTCCGCCCAGCTCGGGTACATCCGCGCTGACGATCTCATTGGCCAAAATCAAGGCGTTGCCGTTGGGCAGGACGGCCGCGTCGTGGTGCACCGGCCCGCCCACATTGGGTCCACCTTTGAAGGAGGCCACGGTGTTGCCAGCCAGGTCGATGATCCGGAATTCGCCCTGCAAGTTGATCTGGATGTTGCCATCGGACAGCAGGCGCGCTTCCCGGTCCATGTGATTGTTTTTCGCTGTCGTGTCTTGGTAATACCAGACCACTTCGCCTTCTTCATCGACGCCGAGATACAGGGGAGTCGTGGTGTCGATGTCATCGCCCATACGGCCCACGCCGAAGAGGGTGGTGCCCGGCTGCACTTTGTTTGCGTCGTGCACGGTCACGCTGTATTCGGGCATGGCCGACGGGAGGGCGCCGGTCGTAAATAGGGTGGAAACACTGCCACCCTCCTGCACCGGATCCGCCGTCTCGGCCACCAGGATCAACTCGTACCCTGTCTCCGCCCGCATGCCCACCACGGTGATGGCGTGATCGGTGCCCGCCGGGGTTTGACCGGTTTGGGTGGGCTCCTGACCGGGGCGGGAAAAGAGTACAGACACGCGGGCCGGCTCCATGGTGGTCGCCGTCACCAACGCGCTGAGGGTGCTGTTGGGGTTGGCTTCCACGCTCCAGGATTCGATGAGTCCGGTGTTTATGGGTGGCGTCGTGGTGTCCTGTCCTGCATCAGCATCCGATCCCACATCGGCCGATGTGCATTCACAATCATTCCATTGGCTGCCGTCCGTGGCACACGATTGGGCACCCGGCCGATCCGATTCACAGGTGCACGCCTGGGAAGCGCCCGCCTCGCAGAGTGAGGAACCTGCGGATGTGGACGCGCAACCGACAAGAAACACGGAGATGGTGAGCCATCCCATGAGGGTCTTCATATTGTAGCCGCCTTGGTCGCCGAGTTCTTGGCTGTCCCCGAATCGGCACGAGAGAAGAGAGCAGGAATCGGGCCAACCCGCCCC
>CAUZBV010000102.1:0-9233 GCA_963578115.1 Myxococcales bacterium | reverse complement strand
TTGGAACGCTTGCTCTTGACGTCCCAACTCAACGAGGATCTCAACGAGTTTATTAGCGCCAATGAGGAGCGGTTGCTCGATTTGTACGAAACCAGGATCGGGCCATTTTCCAAGATTCCTATTCGAATGGACGATGGTGAACCCATGCCGCCTTCGTTTTATGAGGAATCCAAGGTCGTCGCTGTGTTCCATGTTGTGGATGGTCGCCGATCGTATGCAGACATCCTCTCCCAAGATTCTCTCTCCCGGTTGGAAGGAGTCATGGTCTTGAGTCAGCTTCTCCGGTTGGGGACTATAAACACGGAAATTGCTCCCCATTAGTGGTTCAAGGAGGGTCATTGTGCCGAATAAAATCACAGTGAGCTGGGACGATCTTGAAGCCGCCTTTGTGATTGGGAGCCCCGACGCGCACTATTTCCTGCATGCTCAAACCGGGGAGTTGATCTACCTCAGTCCCATGGACGACGAGTCGACCCGAGAGCGTATCCTGAAGAAAGTCGAGGAGCCCGGTTGGCTTGAAATTCCTCGTGCCAGTACGCCCGAGGGAATGGTCGAGGTCGAAGCCTTCATTGCAGCCGAACCCGACGAGAGTTACCGGGCCGAATTGACGGCGTGTCTGTCGGAGCGTATCCCCTTCCGGGCGTTCATGATGGTGCTCGCAACGAATCCAAGTGCGCGCGATCGGTGGAGTGAATGGCGTGAAGAGGGCATCCAAAAACGTGTTCAGGATTTTTGTCGAACCCACGATCTGGAGATTGACGACGAGCGTTTCTACAAGGGATCGGAATAGAGTTCGTTCCCAGCGGGGATTTCCTGCTGTTGCAAGTACGAAATCATGGCATTCGCATAACTTTGAAAAGGTGGGCAGACAATGCCACGAGTACTCAGCAACTCGGTGGTGTTCATCGTATTGTAGATGACCACTTGGTTAAAGCGGTCCACGACGTCCCGAGCACTCCCTAGATTTCCCATGCCTGGTAACTTCAGTAAGTGACGTGCGATGCGTGCTGGAATGGCACCGCGCGGTCGTTTTCGCTGGCTTTGGTCGGCGATGATCTCCAGTACGAGTCGGGTCGGAAGAGGGTTGGGATCGGTGAGGTGAAACGTTCGCCCCGCCCCTCTGGGATCTCGTGAAATGGCGTACATGGCATCACAAACATAGTCGACGGGCACAAGATTGAGCGGATAGTCTCCTCGCCCGGGCAGCGGGATGTGAATGTCCATGGGCATCCGTAAGAACGCCCGCAAGAGTCGATAGGCTTCGTTGGCCGGATCCATTTGGCCCGTGTCGGTGTTGCAGACAACCAAAGAGGGTCTGTAGATAGAGACCGGAATGTCTTGACCCGCACGTCGGACCAGTTTTTCCGCTTCAAACTTGGTTTCTTCGAACCCATTTCGGAACCGTTGGCCATGGTCAAGATCGTCTTCCAGAACCACTCCTTCTCGAGTGCCCGAGACGAATGCGGTGGAATAAAAGTTGAACCGCGTCAGGCGGTCGGCGCTGAGTGCCAGGTCCAGCACACAGCGTGTACCGTCCACGTTGACCTGGTGTGCGTCGTGGCTTCGTTTGGACAGAGGATACACCGTGGCCAGGTGATAAATGTGTTCGACTTCTCGCATGATTCGACGGACCTGAGGGCCATTCAGCCCCAGATCCATCAGCATCACGTCACCCAAGAGGACTTCACTGGATCCCACCGATGGGAGCCGTTTCAGAAAGGATTCGGCTTCGGCCCGAAAGCGAGGCCGCACCAGAAGCTGCACATGGTCCCCATTGCTGATGAGCTTTTCGGCCAGCAGATGGGCCGTGAACGATGGAAATCCCGTGATAAGGACATTAGACATGGTCTCGTTCCTTGATCGTTGAAACGACGTTCATCACCTGATCGTACAATTCTTCGTGTGTTCCGTTGTTTGTGACGTTGAAGTCGGCGTGTTTGGCTTTGTCGTCTGTGGATAGTTGTGATGCCATGCGCTGAATACGTTCTTGTTCACTCAAATCGGGATTTCGGTCTCGAAGACGTTGCTCTTGTACCGCCGGCGTTGCCGTCACTGCAATCACGGCATCACAGATCGTGCTCATCCCTGTTTCGACCAGCAACGCGTTTTCATAAAACACCAACGCGTCGGTCGGCAAGCTCATTCGAAGCGCCTCGAGCTGCGCGCGGGTTCGGCGAAAAATTTCTGGATGGGTGATCGTCTCCAATTTTTTGCGCGCAATGGGATCGGAAAAGACGATGCTGCCCAATCTTTGTCGATTGAGAGCGCCGGTTTCATCCAACACGTGGTCTCCGAAACATTCTTGAATAGCACGCAGCGCCGCTTCGCCTGGTTTGACCACATCGCGAGCAATTTGGTCGGCGTCAATGACCGAAAACCCTCGCTCGCGCAATAGGGTCGCGACTGTTGACTTACCGCACGCGATTCCGCCTGTGATTCCAACGATGAAAATGGCGAACTTCCCTTCTTGTGCTACCAAGGTTACATAATGGGTGTTCAACTCGCCGAGTCTAGGTTAGCTTGACACGTTCGATAAGGCGGTGCTAGCGCAATTCGAACGTGCCCCTGTGCCCATATAGGAACCACTGGACGAATGACGAAATACCACTCATCACCACGACTTACCAAAGCGTTTGACATCATTTCGTCGAAGAAGACGACGATTGTCTTGGTTGCGTGCCTATGCGCTCTGTTCAGCGTGGGCCTCTTTGTGCCCCAGGGAATTTCGGACCAAGCGGTGGGTGATGTCTATTCGTCCGCCATCGCCCAAGTCGTGATTGCGTTGGATGCGCACCACATTGCCCGCTCCTGGGCCATGCAACTGCTCTCCATTTGCATGCTGGTCCATGTATTGGGATTGCTGATCGGCGGTGTGTTGAAGGGGTGGGGAGATCGACAAACCCCCACACGGATGGTCTGGATGACCGCTACGGGGCTCCGGGCATCCGGCGGTCAACCGGAGCAGTTTGTTCGGCGAGCGCTGCCGGATTGGCGGATCCAATCCCGCGGGGAGCGTCGTGCCGTCGCCACACGAGGCATGGGTGTCGAAGGCTTTGGTGTGACTGTCATTGGTGTGGGTTTGCTGATTTCGGCGTGGCTACTCCACGCTTGGTTGGATGTGGAGGGTCGCATTGAGTTGGTCACAGGTCCTGCCGACGACGCTGCGGTTAGCGCCTGGTTTAACGCGGAGAAGTGGGAGGGGAATCGATATCATCCGTGGTCGCCAGGATTCACCCTCTCGTGTGAACAGGTAGACGGCGATCCGGTTCGTGCGGAAAGACGTTGCATTGTGAACTCCGATGAGCAGAAGGGCGAGGTGACACTTGGACCCGGTCTCGACATGTCCTATAAGGGGTACCGCCTAACTTTGGTGGGTGTTCACCGGGATGCGAACGTTGGTGGCGTCGAGGTGAAAACAACGTTGGATGGGCAGGAGTTGGAGGGTCAAACCGCGAGCATTGGGACCCCCCTCCCCATCGTTCGCGCCGGCAAAGAGCTGGCCACGGTGGTGTTGAGTGGGTTCTCCAGCGCGGATCTGGTGGCTGTGGCGCCGAGTCCCGGCGTCACGAGGGATGTCGTCGATACCATGAAGATCTCGGTCACACCTCGGACAAAACTCACCTTTCGCGTGACGACGCAGAACTACTTGTGGCCCCTATGGATTGGCTTCCCTGTGCTCTTGATGGGCCTTGTGATGGTGTTGGTTCTGCCCGGTTACCGAGTTTACGTCACCGGCAATCACGAAGAGAGTTGCGACGTGTCTATTCGATGGAGTGGGCTGCTAGCACGCCCGGCTGAAGTCTTGTCTCAAATTCATCAACAGTTTGGAGAGTCGCCGTGATGATGGGAGTCCTTCCCAGCCTTTTGTTGCTCGGTGCCCTTGTCCTGTGGGTGTTGTCTGCCCGCAATGCGTCCACCAACGTCATTTGGTTCGCCGTACTCATCCACGGCACGGCCGCGCTCCTCTTGGTTTTTGGGCCGGCACGTTTGACGCCCTTGTGTTGGGCCGGAACGGCAATCTGGGCGAGTTGGGTCAGCGGATTGCTGATCGCCTTGTTCGCTCGCAATCAGCTCGGAAAGTCCATCTGTATTTCACAGGCGGTGCTTACGCTGATCGCAAGCATCTGGGCGTTGTCGAGCGCGCCACAAGAAGCGTTTGCCGTTCATTCATGGTGGATTGTGCCGCATGTGGCATTGGCCGTGTTGTGGGTGGCGATTATGCTTGTGGCCACCATGATCGCGTTCTATCGACTTCGTGGGCACCGTGTTGGTTTTCTCCTGCTCGCCATCGGTATCACAGTGGTGCCTTTGCTCGTACCGCGTGCGTCGTGGGTGACCGTTCACCAAGATGGCGAAGCGGTCATGGTCGAAGCGCGCATGGACGATTCGGCGGGTGCCCAAGGGCTTCATCGACAGATTCCAGCCCGGGTTTCACTGCCCTACGAGCCGCTTTTTCGGCAGTCTGCACTCTTCGCATTGATCCTGGGTTTTGTGGTGGCTCTCCTGCGGAAAGTCGCACGTTCACAGGCCCAAGGTGCTGGCGCACTGGGTTTGGTCGTTGTGCTAATTGTGGGTGTGCACACGACCTATTTGGCCTCTAGTGTGTTTCCGAGGCCCATCGATGTCTCCCAGGACGAGATCTCGAACATTGCGCTACAGACCCTTAAAAGGGAAGCCAAGGGCACCGAATACCCAACGGTATTGACCGTGTCGGCGCCACCCTATCAAGGCGGCTCCGGTTCACCATCGCCCATCACGTGGTCGGTGTTTGCGCTGGCCATGGTGTGTTTGGCGTATGTTCGACGTGATCCAGAGAGTGCTTCAGTTCAACCGGGGAGACTGGAGCGTCTGGAGGCCCGTTTTGCGACGGCAGCGATGTTTGTGCTGATCGTGTTGGTGGGGACAGGGGCTATGTGGAGTGATGATGTGTGGGGGGCTCCTTTGATCGCCGATCCAAAGGTGTTTGCATCATTACTCCTCATGGGGCTCTATGTCCTGTACTGGTTGACCCAGCGCTACATTCCCAATCGAGTCGACGCACCGAGTTGGATCATAGTCGGCGCTTTTGTCGTCCTCCTCTTTAGTATGACCGGTCCCGATCTTGGACTCATTGTGCCGACCTTGCATCACTTTATAGGGTGATCGTTCGCCGCTCGTTAAATTAACCCCAAGCGCCTGCGTACCCACCATTCCAATCCGAATAGAATGCAGGCGCAGAAAAAGATGCCCGGTACATTCCAACGCTCGTGAACGGTTCGACTGATGACTTCGCTGACGCGTGGTGGTTGAAATGCCAGTCCGGCGATCCCTTGTTTCAATGAACGGTACTCGCCTTCGGTAGACTTCGCGATGAGACTCAAGAGTTGATCGGTGCCCACAGTGTCGCGCATTTCGGGGCGTTCGTCGTTGACAACAAATACGGTTGTTGCGGTCATTTGGCGTCCACCGATCAGTGTTCTCACTTGCACGTCAAAAATCCCAGGTTTGGTCGGGTCATAGTCAAAGGACCATCGACCGTTTTCATCGGTCCGATCACTGACTTCTTCCACAACGACTTCCGATGTTGGGGACAATTCTGTCCCCGGCTGGAGGCGTCGCAGAATACGCAAACTTACGCTTTGGTTCACCGCCGGTCGGTAATCGGGTGTGTAGACACGGACCTCCAACTCCATCCGCTCGCCGAGGGAGCGTACACTCTTGGACGACGTCACGCGCACCAGTTCAAACTCAGGGTCCCGCACGAGCCATCGAACCAAATTATTCAGCAACTTGTTGTACTGTTCTCCATCACCTCCTTGGCCGATCATTGGGAGTTTCCAGCGCCATAAGCTGTCTGACGCGATCACAGCAGATCGACCTCGTCCTGGTTCATTGATTGCGATGACTGGCATGGCCTCACCCGCACCGGTTTTCACGGTGGGGTGAATTACGAGAGCCAGTCCTTCATTGTCCAGTCCATTGGTCTTGTTGATGCCTTCCAGCGTGGGGAGTGAGTTCCAGATGGCCTCGTTGTCTTCGGATCGGAATGCCAATTGGGTGATTGCGTGCGTTTGACCTGCGCGGGTCAACGCGGCCTGGAACGATTGGGTATCCAGCATTGAATCGCCGAGTCGTGATGGCGTGAGGTCCACGGGCAAAATGTCGGACAGCTCCGTATCCTGATAGCCCCCAGCGGTCATGGCAAGACGACCTCCAAGCATCAAGAATGCGCCGCCTTGTTTGACATAATCACGGACTCGATGCAGGTGTTGGGGCGTCGAAAATGGGCCATAATTGAAGTCTTGAAAGATGATGAGATCAAAACTGGCGAGCTCATTGACGAAGAGTTCTTCGGCAGGGAAGGGAATGAGTGCGGTTTCACTGGGATCGACAATACCAATGCTGGAGTTGGTGTTGATTAAAATGAAGAACGAGATCAGTTGGATGCCAGGTTTCTGACGCAAATGGTTTCGCAAGAAGCGCACATCCCAAGAAGGATGTCCTGCAATTTGTAGCACCCGGATCTTGTCGCGTGATACTCGGATCACGACGTGTCGTTCGTTGTTTTCCAGCGTAATCTCGTCCGGAAATGGTTTCACACGAACCGCATAGACCTGATCACCCACCCGCTCAGGAGAAAACTCAAACGAGACGGTGTAGTGGGTCGTATCGGGCTTAATCGGTAGTTTGACCATGCGAACGAGTTGCTTTTCCTCAAGCAACTCCACCTCCACTTCCAGGCCGGTATAGCCATGGACCCGTATGTCGGCTTCGATGGTTGTTGCGTTGCGTTTGAACGCGAACGAACTGGTCCGAATTGCGTGTACGCTGACGTCGTGAATGGTCCCTTTGTCCAGGCCGAATGTGTGGATCGGTGCGTCAAACGCTTTGAGTACGCGCAGCGTTTCGCGGTCCAGCTCGTCTCCGTCGGCCAAGGACTGGCTGGTGCGGCCATTGTCAATGCCGTCACTGACGAGCAGGATGCCACCAATGTCCCGGTTTCGATAGCGTTCGGAGAGGTCTTCGAACGACTTGAGAAAGTACGTATGTGCATCCGTAGCGTCGAGGTCTTGCTCGATTTTCCGCCAGTCTACAGGCTGTAACTGCTCGCCAAAACGGTACGATTCCACCACATTGGTCTCTTCCAGTGCCCGGATGGCCTCCCGCTGTCGGTGAACAAAATCAACGACCGCGTCTCTCCGAATGCCCTTTTCGTGTCCCAGAGTCATGCTGCTGGAGTTGTCGAGTAGCAAGAGGATGGAGTTTGTGGATTGTGCGGTCACTTCCTCCAATTGAGCCGGTTGGTAGAAGGCGAAGAGCAAGATACCGATGACTCCCAAACGCAGACTGAATACAGTCGCACGCCCCCAGAATCCCGAGGTTCGGCGCAAATTCCACAGCGTGAGGCCCAGGACAGTGATCACCAAGAGTGCCACCACAACTTGGTGGGACAGACTCCAATCACCGAGTTGGATCCACTCGCTGCCGTGGTTGGACAGATCATCGTCGATGGATTCACCGAACAGGAAGTTACGAATTTGCTCGAACATGTCGATTATGGGGCCTGAATGGTCGGTGCCTGAATTTTCCAGCGGCGCTTGTGGAGCAAATGATCGAGGTGGACCTGATCGTCTTTGTAGTCCAGGCACATGGCATATTGGATGATGTTGGTTGCAAGTCGCTTCGCTTTTTCTCGTTGTTCTTCGCCACCGGGGGCGACGTCATAGGTCCATGCGCCAAGACGATCGCGATCCATCGCTCCGGTCAGATCGTTTTGGGAGTACACCACCGCAACTCGTCCATCGAGAAACAGACCTTCCAGGAAGGGGCGGCGGATGACACGACCTGCCGGGTAATCGAGTATGTAAAATGTCCGATACAAGACATGCTGGGGTGGAATCTTCTTGAACGTCCGATTGGGGAACATGTCGGAAATGACGGTGCGAATCGATTGGTCGAAGCCAGGAGACGGCTCACTTCGCCCCGTATTGTCCACCAACAAGAATCCGCCACCTTCGAGCCATTTCTTCAACAACGAACGTTCCCGTGTGCTCAGTCGAAAACGACTGTTCCCCGTCAGGAGAGCAAAGGGGAGCTCGAAGAAAGCGGGGTCGGTCAGACCGACCACGGTGGGCGTGAGCTGGACGTCGATGGACGTTCGAAACCGGACCTCCTGAGCCAGAACCAGGGGGGCTTTCTTTCGGGTGTCCCAGGCTCCATTGTATCGAATTTGAGCGATCTTGAGTTTGGAGCCATCGCCGATGGCATGGGCGGAGATAGGCAGGGTCAATCCGAGAAGCAATGCCGTCATCACACCCAACGACTGGGTCGGTGTCTTCGTGGGGATCATGGGGTTGTCGGACTCGCCAACGCCATAGCCACCAATACACTTGGCTTGTCGGGTTTTTTATCCCCATCGCTGTCGTAGTCGATGAAAAAGATCGCATCGCTGACCGCATCTTGAAGCGATGGGGCCAACACGCCGCGGACTTCGTCGGGAATGACATAGCCATAGAGCGTATTCGCTGTGCGGTCGAAGACGGCCTCGTACACCAAGAAGGTCGCATCGGAACCCTCGGGGCCCAATCCGGGCAGTGTCAATGGAAAGGTGTCGGTGTATTTGGGGGTGCAGTCGTCGTTTCGCCAATCGTCGGAAGGAATCCAAGCCAGCGATGCGTCGCACGCTGGATCCAAAGAGCCGTCCACAGCCAAGTAGATGGCAATGTCGCCGGTGGAAATGCCCGTCTTCAGGACTCCATTGGCGAAGGAGGCTAGTTTCCAGAGACCATTGCTCTCTTTGTCCGCCACGATTTGCATGTGGGTGACCGCCACGATTTCGTGGGGCTCTTCACAGGCGGTTGTGCTCGCGTTGAACATACCCGTTGGAGCCGTGCATTGCAGCGAAGACTTCAACTCGTCGGGATTCTGACACACCCCTTCGAAGCTACAGACCAACGACGCTTCGCAATCTGAATCGAGGGTACAAAGATCCCCATGGGATGCCACACAACTCGAGACAAGCACAGCGAGAAACATCCAGCGCATTAGTCGATTCCAATCACCAGGTCATAGTGATGAATTGCACCTGGGGCACCCATCACATGAATGAAATACTCCCGATTTTCTTCCGGCAAGTGGAGCAGCTCGACGCCGTTGGTTGTCCATTCACCATAGACCACAACGTTCTGCTGGTTGTTATCGATCTCCACCAACTGAGCGGACAAGGGCGCTTCGTTGGAGAACCCATACACATA
>CAUZBV010000101.1:0-9244 GCA_963578115.1 Myxococcales bacterium | reverse complement strand
GCGTGGATGGTGGGCGACGGCCAGGCGGATCTGGGCGTGGCCCGAGCGGCGGGTGTGAACGCGTTGATTCTACTCAATGGTTTCTGCTCGCCCGAACGGTATGCCGCCATGGACGATCCACCGGAGCATGCGTTTATGAGTTTTCGAGAGGCCGACGCGTTTCTGCGGGAGTGGGCCGGCTAAGCGGCGCAGCTGGGTGACTCGATGGTCTCGGGCTGCGGGGCGTCTTTTTCTGGCGGTGCAGGCGCGATGTCCAAGGGAGACACCACGGTCTGATCGTGATTGAGTCGCCAAAACGCCGTGCGGACGACCATGGCGTTCTCCGTCGCTTCTTCGCCCAGCAACGCGTTGAGGATCTCTCGCGGTCGGGCGGCCGGTACATCTTGCCGAATACTCAAGAAGAGCAGGGGACCATTGGGTTTCACGGCGAGCTCGGCGGGCCACTCACGGACAGTCGCGACGCGAGCTTCCACGATCGCGGGCCGTACATCCAGGGTCTTTTCGCCCTTCTTTCGTACGATGGGAACGGGCACCGTCTCGGCGGTCGTGAGGGTGAGCGCTGCACCGACTACCTTCTTTTCATCCACATCCGGCAAACACACGAGATAGTCAGCCGCGTGCAAGCGTTTGGCGATGTTGGGCTCATGGGTTGTGAGCAGCCGAGCCTCGAGAAAGGACAACCCCGGCTCACTGGCGGCGTTGAGACGTTCCAACACCTCGGCGACCGGCAGGGATTCGCTCAGCGACACGTCGACCAGCTCCCCGACGCTGTAGGTACCCAGGGGCAGGGCCGGCGAGAAGCTCATGATCGGCTTGGGATGGAAGCCCCAGGAATAGCCGACCGGCAACATGGCGCGCCGCATCACACGTGGCAAAATGCGCAGCATGTCGCTGTGGCCTTGGAGTCGCATGAGCTCGTCGCTCGTGTATCGAAGTCGGTAGCGGACCATGTCTTCCGGTTTCGCCGCATCCTCGCGGACCTTGGGTTTGCGGGCCTCATTGCGCTGGATGGGGGCGACCATAGGTTGCGCTTCGGGCGGTGTCAGAGCGCCCAACCCCTTGAGAAAATCGATGCGTTCGTCCCGCATGGCGGTCATGTCACAGGCGACGCCGCAATGGTAGCAGACGAGTTTGCGCGCGTCGGTTTCGGCGTCCGTGAGGTTGGTGTGGTGCACCTGTTCGCCCACAGGCTTTCCGCAGGGGGGAGACAGTCTGTTCTTGAGCGTGCGTTTCCATTCTTTGCGCAAGAACCCATCGGCGAGTCCCATGTCGATGTGGTCCCAGGGGAGGCCGCCATCCACCGGCAAGGTGCCTAGATAGAGGGAAGGATCGAGGTGGTCCAACTCTTCCAGTGCAGCGACCCAATGGTCGAAACGCAAGCTCTCGTCCCATCCGTCAAAGCGGCAGCCTTTGCGCCAGGCCAACTCCACCAGGTCGGCCACCCGTCGATCGCCGCGGGCCATGATGCCTTCCAAGTAGCTTATCTGCTGATTGTGGTATTTGATGCGAACGCGCAGTTGGCGGCCCAAGTTGGAGAGCAGTTGTTGTTTCCGCTTGAGCTCGGACATGGTGTCCATGGCGGCCCATTGGAAGGGGGTGTGCGGCTTGGGCACATGGCTCGACACGCTGGCCACGACCTCGGCTCGCTGTCGGTGGTACTGCCGTCCGATCTCTTTGAGTCGATGTGCGGTCTCCACGATTCCCACGACGTCCTCGTCTTGTTCGGTCGGAAGACCGATCATGAAGTAGGTTTTCATGCGATTCCAACCGCGCGAAAAGACCCGATGTGCGGTGTTGCTGATGTCCTCTTCGGTCACGTTCTTGTTGACCACGTCCCGCATGCGTTGGGTGCCCGCTTCCGGGGCAAACGTGAGTCCCGTGGCCCGGACGCTTCGGATTTCATCCAGGAGACCTTCGTTGAGGCCGTAGGCTCGAAGCGAAGACACGCCCAGCGCCACGTTCTTTTCGCGGAGCTTTTTCATGATCCGGCGGATCAAGGGATCGATGCAGGAATAATCGGCGGTCGAGAGGGAGGTGAGCGATGCTTCGTCGAAGCCTCCTTCGTCGATGGCGGCCATGAGCGTGTCCACGATGTCATCGGGGCTGCGTTCTCGCACGGGGCGATAGATCATCCCCGCTTGGCAGAAACGGCATCCTTCGGTGCATCCCCGCGCGATCTCAATGCTCATCCGGTCGAAGATGGCCTCGGCGGCCGCGATCGGCGAGTCGGAAGGGAAGGGGTATTTATCAATGTTTTCCACAAACGCGCGGGTCACCACGGCGGGGACTCGTTCGTCCGTGGGGGCTTTGACGCATTGAAGCCCCGAGCGTTCGTCGATGGCGAGGGTGTAGAGCGAGGGGACGTACACGCCGCCCATCTCGGCCATGTGGATGAGGGCTTCCCGTCGACTGAGACCGGCCTTGCGGTCGGCGGTCCAGGTGAGGACCAGTTCGGGAAGTCGACCTTCCGCATCGCCCACCAAGAATGCGTCGAAGAAGGGGGCCACAGGCTCCGGGTGGGTCGCGACGGGGCCTCCGCCCAAGATCAGGGGATCGTCTTCGGCCCGGTCCTGGGAACGCAGTGGAATGTTGGACAAGTCGAGCAACGTCAGCACGTTGGTAAAGGTCATCTCATACTGCAGGCTGATCCCCACGATGTCGAACTCGCGAAGAGGACGGGCGCTCTCGAGTGAGAGGATGGGGAGTTCGCGTGTCCGCAATTCGGCTTCCATGTCGTGCCAGGGTGCGAACGCCCGCTCACAGGCGATGTCCGCTTGATCGTTGAGCGTCTTGTACAGGATCTTTGTGCCCAGGTGGCTCATCCCAATGTCGTAGACGTCGGGAAACGCCAGGCACACGGTGGCGTTCACGGCGGTCCAGTCTTTTTGGACTTGGTTGCGCTCACCGCCCACATACCGAGCCGGTTTCTGGACTCGATGAACAAAGGACGCGTAGGGATGGGGATTGGTTTCCATTTCGCGAAGATACGTCGCCTCGCCAAATTGTCAACGATCATCGGCATGTGCCGGTCGTTAAGGACACCAGATTCGCCCTTGACAGCCACGGGACTCATCCTTAGGATTGCGCCACGAAAACAGAGCGTGGATGAAGCGCAGGAGAGCAACAGACATGAAGCAGATGATGAAAGTAGCGATTGTAGCAGTGGGTTGCGTTGCCTTGATGACCATCGGTTGTGGTGGTGGTAGCGATGACGAAGGAACGGACGCGAACACCCCGACGCCGGACACCACAGATCCGACGCCGGACACCACGGTTCCGACGCCGGACACCACGGTTCCGACGCCGGATGCCACGTTGCCTCCGCCCATCGACATGGGCCCACCGCCGCAGCCGGCGGGGACGTGCCAGACGGTCTTGGATTGTGTCACCCAGTGCAATCCGAATGACATTCAAGCGTGTATGGCCGCTTGTTTGGGCAACGCTTCTCCCGAAGTTCAGGCTCAATTCAACGGTATGTTGCAGTGTCAGGGGGGTTGCCCTGGTGCAGAAGCGAACACAGTGGACATCGCATGCCTGGTGGAGACGTGTTTCGATGACGCCCACGCCTGCCTGGGCAAACCCAATACAAACTTGGCCTGCGGTGACATTTTCCTCTGCATCCAAGGTTGTCCACAAACCGCTCAGAATTGTCCATTCGAGTGTTTGATGTCTGCAACTGACAAGGCGACGATCGATACGTTCTTCGCCATTGGGGATTGCTTCAGCGAAGCTTGTCCTCTGAAACCGGGCGAGACAGCGGAAAATCTTTCTGAGGAAACCAATGACTGTCTTGAGGCCGCCCAGGCCGCTGGTGGTGCATGTGCCGACACTGTAACCGCGTGTCTCGGACCAATGCCTGCTGGGAAGCCTGGCATGAGCCTAATATGGTCTGGCATGATGCGCTGGATCTTCGATGTACAGCATTGGATGCACTTTCAATTCTAAGCGATTCATAGGGTAGGCCGCGGTGGCTTTGGCTGCCGCGGCCTATTTTTTTGCCTTGAACACCAATCAACTCCTGGTCGAACGTCTCTTTCGAGCCTGGAGTCTGTTCTACGACAACCCCATCCAGCAGCGACTCTATTTTGGTCCCATTCAAGACGCCGTGTTGCGCCGTCTCGGAAGTGCGCCCGGGAGGGTGCTCGACCTGGGTTGTGGTACGGGGGAACTCTTGGCCAAACTCCCCGCCGACACGTTTATGACGGGGATCGACCTGAGCGTCGCGATGCTGCAACAGGGCGTCCAGAAGCCCGCCCTCGGTGGTCGATTGGTTGCGGCTGACGCACACGCGTTACCGCTGGCGGATCAAAGTATGGACGTCGTGACTTGTCTGATTTCATTTCAATATTATCTGGATCCGCTGACGGCCCTGCGGGAAGTGCATCGTGTGCTCAAACCCGGCGGTCGCTTCTTTTTGGGGGCTCTGAGCAGTCGGGTGCTGGAAGTCAGTCCGGTGGATGAGGTACTTCGACGTGTTTTGGGTGGTCTAGCACGGTTCTACCGGCCATCGGAACTGCGTGGACTCTTGAGCGAAGCGGGGTTCAGCGCGCAGAAGGACCGGCCTGTCCAACTCTTGACCCGATTGTACGAAGCGTCCGTCTAGCTTCGAGGACCGAAGAAACCCGTTCCAATTCGCACCATGGTGCTGCCGCACTCGATGGCTTTTTCCCAGTCGTTGGTCATGCCCATGCTCAAGGTCGGCAACTCTTCGCCCAAGCGGTCTTGCAGGGCGGCGTGTAGGTTTTTTAAGTGTTTGAAATGGGGCGTCGGGTCGTCCTCCAGCGGCGGCATGGTCATCAGGCCCCGCAAGCGCAGATGCGGACAGCGCGCGGTGACATGGTCGGCCAACAAAACCACCTCGGTGGGTGCACAGCCAAACTTGGTGACCTCGCCGGCCACATTGACCTGGATCAGGACGTCCAGCGTTTTCTCCTCCAGGACCGACTCCAAGGTGTCGGCGAGGCGGATTCGGTCCAATGTGTGCAACATGGCGGCGTGGTCGGCGATTCGCTTGGCTTTGTTGCGTTGCAGGTGGCCAATGAAGTGCCAATCCAATGCCGGCCTGTCCAGGGCCTTTTGCTGAAATGACGACGCGTAGTTTTCACCGAACGCGACAATGCCCCCTTCGGCGGCCGCGTCGATCTGTTCGAGGGTGCGATCCTTGGTGGCGGCCAAAATGGTGATGTCATCGGGATCGCGATCCGCTTGAAGGGCGGCCATCTGGATGGTCTCAGTCAGGGTAAGAACACGGTCGGTTATGGTATCGCTCATGGTGTCCTTTGCCCCTCGGCACTTAGAAGGGGAGTACCTCGTGGGCGCCCATTTCTTCCATCATTTGAACCACTTGACACAAGGGGAGTCCCACGATGTTGGTGTACGATCCGACGATGGATTCCGCCAGGTAGGCACCGACCCCTTGTACGGCGTACGAGCCGGCCTTGTCGAGCGACTCTCCGATGGAGACGTATTTTTCGACCTCTGATTTGGCCATGGGCTTGAAACGAACAATGGTCCGCACCGCTTGGATGCCTTCTTTCTCCTTCTTCATGTCGAAGAGGCAGAAGCCCGTGAGGACTTCATGCTCTCGGCCACTGAGCGAGAGGAGCATTTCGTAGGCTTCCACGTTGTCTTTGGGCTTCTCCAAGAGGTGATTGCCCACAACCACAACCGTGTCCGCTCCCACAACCCAGCGCAATCCATCTTCCGCGCCTCGGCCGCTGGACGTACCGCCACGACTGGATCCGCCCTCGTATTGGGTGCTTCGAATCCGGTTCACGACGCTCAACACTTTGGCCCGCGCCATGCGCTTTACGTAGTGCTCTGCGGGCTCTTCGGGGAGCACTTCCTCCTCGATGGACGAAGGGATCGTCTTGACGGAGAAACCCATTCGTTCGAGAAGTTCTTTGCGTCGTGGAGACGCCGATGCGAGGACTAAGTGAAACGCCATAACGGGCCTTATGTAGCCGAATGAGGGGGTGGCGTCAACGAACACTTCAATTGACAACGGAACGATGTCTGCGGGATCCGTCCCTTCTTTCCTATCGTACGAAGCGGTGCTTGTTCGCAGAGATGCAAGCTGTTATAGAAGGGCCGACGCGGAGGGAATCGACGTGGGCTTCATGAAGTTCTTTTCATCGGAAGGCAAGGACCAGCGCTCGATTGAGCGGGCGGGCAAGAAGCTGATGAATAAGTATCATCAGACGGCCGAACGCAAGCGGGCCATCGAAATCCTGGCCGGGGTTGGTACGGAAGAAGCCGTTGTGATGCTGCTGAAACGATACCAATATCGGACCGAAGCGACCATTGTGGACGAGGATGAGAAGGAGGTCGTGTTCCTCGAGTGTGTGGAGCTCGGACACCGCGCCGTCGCCGGATGCAAATCCTACATCGAGACGGAGACCGGCATCTACTGGCCGGTGAAGGCGTTGCGCAAGATTGTGGGTGACGAAGAGACAACCACCCATTTGCTGGCGGTCATTGACGGCATCGAGGACACCTTTGGCGTCAACCGAGCACGGTTGGAGGAGTTGGTGGACAACCTGCGCGCTTTTGCCCACGACGATCGGGTCTACGATCGGCTGGTGTTGTTCCTGGAGAACGAGGACGAGGAGATCGTCATACGCGCAGTGGATGGCTTGTCCACGCGTCTGGACGACCCCTCCGTTTGTGCCCAAGTGGTGCCTTTGCTCTTGGACGAGGATCGATCGCCTCGAGTGCGCACCATGATTCTTGAGTTGATGATTGAGCAGCAGTGGAACGTCAAGCGGCACAAGAAGCAGCTAACGGATCATCTCCCTGACAATTATTGGATCGACGACACGGGTGTCGTCCGGCGGAAGTAGCCGATGCCGCGTCGCGACGACCTTAAAAGCATTCTTATTATTGGATCCGGGCCCATTGTCATTGGGCAAGCATGCGAATTTGATTATTCGGGTGTGCAGGCTTGCAAAGCCCTGCGGGAAGAAGGGTATCGGATCATCTTGGCCAACTCCAATCCCGCCACCATTATGACCGATCCCGAGTTGGCGGACCGAACGTACATCGAACCCCTCACCGTCCGGTCTTTGGAACGCATCATTGAGCGGGAGCGTCCGGATGCGCTGCTTCCAACCGTGGGCGGACAAACGGCGCTGAACCTGGCCATTGAATTGGGCAAGCAGGGGGTTCTGGAAGCCTATGGTGTGGAGCTGATCGGCGCGCGGCTCGAAGCCATTCACAAGGCGGAGGATCGTCAGGCTTTCAAGGAGGCGATGGGGAACATTGGGCTCCAGGTCCCCAAGTCCGGGTATGCCAACAGTTTGGATGATGCATGGAAAGTGGCTGACGAGGTGGGCTTTCCACTCATTTTGCGTCCGTCGTTTACGCTGGGCGGCACCGGCGGGAGCATCGCCTACAAACCAGAGCAGCTCGACGAGCTTATGAAGTGGGGCCTAAAAGCGTCTCCAACCGGCGAAGTGCTGGTGGAAGAGTCTGTGCTGGGTTGGAAAGAATACGAGTTGGAGGTGGTTCGGGACCTGCACGACAACGTGGTCATCGTTTGCAGCATCGAGAATTTGGATCCCATGGGCGTGCACACCGGCGATTCAGTGACTGTGGCGCCGGCGCAAACGCTGAGCGACAAAGAATATCAACTGCTTCGTGACGCTTCCATCGCTGTCATTCGGGAAATTGGCGTGGACACCGGCGGATCCAACATTCAATTCGCCGTGAATCCAAAGAATGGGGACTTCATCGTCATTGAGATGAACCCTCGTGTTAGCCGCAGCTCTGCGCTGGCGTCGAAAGCCACCGGATTCCCAATCGCCAAGATCGCGGCCAAGCTGGCCGTTGGGTACAGCCTCGATGAACTGCGCAATGACATCACCGGGACAACGTCCGCCTGTTTCGAGCCCACGATCGATTATGTCGTCACCAAAATTCCCCGATTCACGTTCGAGAAGTTTCCTGCCACCGAAGCGGTATTGACGACGCAAATGAAGTCCATCGGTGAGGTCATGAGTATCGGTCGGAACTTCAAAGAATCCCTACAGAAAGCGTTGATTTCCTTGGAGACGGATTTGGACGGGCTGAACTCCCTGGATCTGGAGCGCGGTGAGGCCCTGGACGAAAAACTCCGGGTTCCCAATCCAGACCGATTGCTGGCGGTTGGCGACGCATTTCGAGCGGGCTATACCATCCGAGAGGTTCACGAGATTACCAAGATTGATCCCTGGTTTTTGGCCCACATCGAGGAGCTCATCCAGATGGAGAGCGACCTCCAGGCATACGAAGGTCCACTCGATAAGGACGCGTTTCGGACGTTGAAGAGAGCGGGGTTTAGCGACGCGAGAATCGGCCGATTGACCGCTGCGACGGAATTGCAGGTACGAGGGCGGCGCTTGGAATGTGGCATTCGGCCGGTGTATAAGCGGGTGGATACGTGCGCGGCCGAATTTCCAGCGCTCACCCCCTATTTGTACAGCACCTATGACGCGGAATGTGAGGCGGACCCCACCGATCAACGCAAGATTGTGATCTTGGGTGGCGGCCCCAATCGAATTGGGCAAGGGATTGAATTCGATTATTGTTGTTGCCATGCGAGCTTTGCGCTTCGCGAGGCGGGTTGCGAGACCATCATGATCAACTGCAATCCCGAGACGGTGTCCACAGACTACGACACCAGTGATCGCTTGTACTTCGAGCCGCTTACCCTAGAGCATGTCCTCAACATCATCGATGTGGAGAAACCCGATGGGGTGATTCTCCAATTTGGTGGACAGACGCCTTTGAAGCTCGCTATCGATCTCGAAAAGGCGGGGGTCCCGATCTTGGGCACGTCGAGCGACAACATTGACCAGGCAGAGGATCGGGAGCGTTTCAACGCACTGATCGATACGCTTGGGCTCAAACAGCCCGAAGGAGGGGTGGCACGGTCGACGGAGGCAGCACAAACGCTGGCGGAGACCTTGGGATTTCCGGTGTTGGTGCGTCCCAGCTATGTGCTGGGTGGGCGCGCCATGGAGATCGTCTACGACCAGGAACAATTGGCGCGGTACATGCGTACGGCGGTCCAGGTGTCTCCCGATCACCCCGTTCTGATTGATAAATTCCTCAAAGGCGCTACGGAAGTGGACGTGGATGCGATCAGCGACGGCGACCAAGTGGTCATCGGCGGCATCATGGAGCATATTGAAGAGGCTGGGGTCCACTCCGGGGATTCGTCGTGTGTATTGCCGCCCTTTTCGTTGGATGAGTCCGCCATCGC
>CAUZBV010000100.1:0-9264 GCA_963578115.1 Myxococcales bacterium | reverse complement strand
GCCACCATTACCTCTCCCACCACGAAAACAATCCAGCCAAGCAGGCCAAGATCCAGACCATCAACATCTGGGAGGTGGAGCAGTTGGCGTATCTGCTCACGGAGATGAAGAAGGTGGAAGAAGCCGGGGGCAACCTATTGGATCACAGCATGGTCTTCTTCTCATCGGAGTGTGAAGACGGCAACGCCCATCGCCACAAGAACCTGCCTGTCATCGTGGCCGGCCGCGGCAACGGTGCCCTGTCTCCCGGGCGCCACATCCAATATGACGGTGCGCAATCCATCGCGGATCTCTACATCTCGATGATGAACGCCATGGGCGTGGCGGGCAATACCTTTGGCCAGGACGGCACGGGTCCACTCACAGGCCTGGCAGGCTAAACGACGTCAGACGCGCTTCGAAGCAGGACTACTCAAAATCCCACATCGATGTGTCGGGGCTGGATGAGTCATCGTTGGAGGACGACGCATCGCTGGTGTAGGGTGCGATCTCCTCGTCCGACAAGCCCCAGAAGTAGTCGACCTGTGCATCACCGGCCTTGTAGCCAAAGGCCTTCATGGTCAGGTCCTTGGTCAACGTACCTTCGATCACAATGTACTCGTGTCCGTAGTTTGTGCCGTCGCCGTTGTACCCGCTGTAGTGCACTGTCATGCCTTCGTAGGTCGTTGACTGCTTGCCCGCACCGCTGAGGATCCCGCTGGGCCACATGACGATGGACGTACCACCGTCGTAGATCTGAATGTCCACGTCGGAGTCGCAGCTGAGAGTCACCTTGACGTTCGTCTTGCCCGCAGGGATCACACCCACGTCGGTGGTCGTGCCCTTGGCGATCTCTTGGGTGAAGGTCCCGCTGCCCGCGTCCACACAGTCGCCGGCCGGGGGCGCATCCCAACTGTAGTCCACCACCGCGTCGCCCGCTTTGAATCCATAGGCTTTCATGACCATGGTGCGATTCGTCACCCCATTGATCTTGATCCACTCATGACCCAGGTTGGTCCCGTCGCCGTTGTAGCCGCTCCAGCAGTACTCCACGTCGTGATACGTCGTACAAGCCTCTCCGGCCCCATTGAGGGTGCCGGCTGGCCACGCGATGAGCTCATGACCCGTGTCTTTGTCGATCAACTGAATGTCCACGTCCTCAGGGCTGGTGAGCTTGATGAACACGCCGTGACGGTTGGTCGGGATCTCACCCACGTCCACTTTGGCCTTGTTGGCGATGGGCTGATTGAACGTACCGCTGCCGGCGTCACACGACGACGTGCCCCAATCAAATCCAGTGGTGACTTCCGGCTCTTCCTCTTCCACAACAATCGATTTCTCCAGCAGCATCTCCACATCGTCCCATGCGACGCCCGTGCCCGGCGTGAAGGTCTTGTCCTTGGCGACCTCCAACGACTTCTTGGACGTGGGAACCCACAGGAAGTCCGGATGATCTTTCTTGGACGAACCGACCCATTCCCCACCAATGATGTTTCCTGCGCTGCTGAGCTCCAACACGTATTCGTAATGGTCGGAACGGGTGTAGTAATTGATCTTCCCGCTCAAGTTGCCGTCAGTATGTTGCGCCGATTCTGTGATGTATTTGAGCGTCATCTTGATGTGGCGAAACATCGTTGCCTCGTCGTTGAACTGGTACGCATAGGGCGCATCGGTCATCCCGATTAATTCGTTCGCCTTGTGAGCGTTAATGTACGCGCTCTTGGTCACCTCGAAGGAACGAACCGGCTGATTCCAGACTTGACTATCGAAGGTGCGATCTTCCACAAAGGATCGTCCTTGCAGACCCAGCAAGTTGGTGACCGCCACATGGAACGTACCGGCGTTGGTGTCGGCGCATTCCTTGTCTGCGGCGACCGGGATGCCGTTCTCGTCGTAGGTGATCTCGTCCTTGTCGTCGCTCTTATTGCAACGCAGGGAGACGAAGTCCACGGACAAACCGGCAGTGTAGGAGAGGCTGATCAACGCTTTCAGGTCATTGATCTTGAAGGTCACACCATTGTGCGTCACGGCTTGCTCCGGCTCTTTCGCCAAGATCGCGGCGGGTGCCCATGCATGGCAGATCCCCCACCATGTAGGCACACAATATCCACTGCTGGCTCCCGTGCGCTTGGCGCAGGTCTCAGTCATCTCCACATCGCAATCCGTGTCGTTTTCACAAGGGTCCAGGCTGTACTTCTTGGTGCTCTCGATGCCATACGCCTTGGAAATGCGATCCTCCAAGCCTGTGCGGTCAAACGCCTTCTCGTACTTCTTCGCCGGACTGTCACTGTTTTCCCCGTCCCAGCGGTAGTTGATGTTGTCTCGGTAGGTGGGCCAATAGTTTCCCGCCCATGGGATTTGCTCGGCCGCTCCCGACTTGGGAAGCAAATTGAACTTGTATTCAAATTCGTCACTGAGCAACACGGGGTTGTCTTGGGGTCCCCACTGGACTGCTCGTTCGATCGTGCCAAAGTCCTTGGAATTGGGTGCGGACGTTTCTTCCACCGTACAGCCGGCGGCCAACAGAACCACAAGTCCGCCGCCCATTACCCACCATTGCATCATTGATTTCATTTCCACCATTTTGCTCACACTCCCGTTTCGACCGACCGGATGGTCCGTCCTAAATACAGCTTGCGTTGTTGTCCGGGGTGAGTTGTTGGCAGGCTGGGTCGTTTGGATTGCACGCCCCTTGCCCACCACAATAATCGCAGCTCTCGACCGTGGCATCCGTACAATCCGGATCCAATTGGCCGCAGCCACACTCACACCCATCCCCCGCCTTGAACAGCGCGGGATCACAAGTCCACGCATCGGTGAGGGCAGCCGCACAGCCTTCGCAGCCGTCCCCATCGTTGTCGTTTCCGTCATCACACTCTTCGTCTATGTTGACGACACCGTCGCCACACGGGCCCTCCACAGGCTCGTTTTCGCATCGATCGTCACAACCGTCGCCCAGCGCCAAGTTGCCGTCGTCACACTCTTCGCCGACCGCCGGGTCCAAGAGACCGTCGCCGCACGCTTCCACACCCAGGCAATCCGCTCGGCAGCCGTCGCCGGCTTCGGCGTTGCCGTCATCACAGATCTCGTCGCCAACCAGCACAGCGTCTCCGCAGATCGGTGCGCATGCGCTGCCAGTGCCCTCAAAGTGTTCGTTGCACGTACAGATGTATCCGCCCAGTGCGTTGGTACAGCTCGCGTTGGCGTCGCACAGGGCCGACCCATCCGCACACTCAGCCACGTCCTCGTCGCAGGCCGCGCCGGTGTAGCCTTCGTCGCACTGCACGACGCACACACTGTCCACGCAATCGGCCGACCCATTGGCCGCCTCGCAGATCGAGCCACAGATTCCGCAGTGGTCGCGCGACGTGCTCAAATCGATTTCACATCCATTGGCGGCATCGCCATCACAGTCTGCGCGACTCCGATTGCACTCCGCCGCCGGACCGCGTGTGTCCGGGTTCTCGATGCGGGTGTCACCACCGGTCGTGTCGGGAGAGGTCGTCGTGGACGCACCACAACCCACCATCCACAGCACTATCCAGCAAGTGTGACAAACCATCCGCATGTAAATCTCCCAGCCTGGCGAGGCTCTTGGCCTCAGCGCCGCCCTATGCAGCAAAGATCATGCCAGGGAACAAGGGTTCGGTTTGGAGCATAAGATATTGATATCAATAGGAAATTATTGAAATTTCGAGTGGGGTGCTTTGGCCTCATGCGCCAAATTCACACAATATGCGCTGGGTTCAGATGTCTCCAATGTGCGAATGAAACCAACTATTTTTGAATGGTTTGGCCCCCCCGGCGTCCAACCCATGGATCCACCCAAAGGAGACCCTCACCATGACCTGGAAATTGCCCCCAAAGAGCCTATTCATCGGCCTCTCATGTCTACTGATGACCGGATGTGGCTACATACCCACCGACAACGATGTGACGACCGTTGACGTCAGCTGGAGCATTGGCGGCTCCACCTGCACCGCGCGCGGGATCGCCACCGTTCAAGTCACCCTCTACACCCCCAGTCAAATCGAGGACACCGTGACCACCGCGTGCCAACTCGGTCACATTGAGCTGACCGATGTGAGCGCCGGTATCTACAACATCCGG
Organism: Myxococcales bacterium; assembly: GCA_963578115.1. Taxonomy (GTDB): domain Bacteria; phylum Myxococcota_A; class UBA9042; genus CAUZBV01. The sequence goes on along the minus strand of CAUZBV010000100.1, from coordinate 5,175 downwards.
GTGGATGGCTATCCAGCACAGAGTGACTACCCCACCTATGGTGGCGAGGTCACCGGCGTCTCCGTTCGGTCGGGCAGCCCCAACGTGGCACCTTCCGTCGAGATGGCCGAGAAACCCGGCGCGCTGGATCTGACGTGGCGATTTGGGGACGGGGCCCTGTGCGCGTTTGCCGGCGTCGACACCGTAGAGGTGTCGCTCTGGGATGAGCACAGCAACCGGAGCTTCTTCGAGACGCTCTCGTGCAACCCGTCATTGGCCCGGGCTGAGGCCGAGAACCTCGATCCCACCCGCGGTCTCATCGAAGGGGTACACGGCATTCTCATCGAGGACCTGTACGCGGGCCATTACACCATGCAGGCCATGGCCTACCCTGCCGACCGTACGCTGGGTGCCACCCATTGGGCGAACGCCGAACCGACAGTGGTCCACGCCCAAATCACACCCGTGGAGCTGGTGTTTCAGCCCTGCACCCAGTGGATGCTCTGCAACTAAACGAAAGGCGGCAGCGCTGCCCTTTCCAACCCGCCGGGGTTGTCCTATCCTGATGCCCGGAGACTTGAATTGCCCCGGGAATCAGGACTGTGAACCCCTTCCACATCAACACCTTGCGCCGTTTCGCCCTTCCCGTAGCGCTGGGTTTGATCGGCCTGCATGTCCTCTTGGTGCCGCTCACACTCACCGAACACCTCGAGTTCATGAACGATGGAGAACGCGATCTGCTGAACGCGCGGAGCATGCTCGCGACCGGTGATTTGACGATACCCGGCGCGCATTTGAGCCGCTCGGGTTCCTGGGTCGGCAGCGAGATCGATCAAGGCCCACTCTATTCCATGCTTTTGGCCCCCGCCTTGCTCATCACCCAGAGTCCCCTGGCCGTCGTGGCCACACACGGTCTCATCACCGTAGCCGGTCTCCTTGCGCTATTCCTACTGGCCCGACCCCGGGTAGGCGACGTGGGCGCGCTGCTGGCCGTGGTACTCATGGCCGCCAGCGGCGAAACCGTCGTCACCATGGAGAAGATCTGGCACCCCTCGATGATGCCGGGACTGCTCTTGATTCAGCTGGCGCTCTTGGACCGGGTCATTCGCCGACCCACCACCGGCACACTGAGCGCGTTAATGATCCTCACGGCGGTGATCTGCCAAGTGTATATGGCGGCGGCGGCCACCGTGCCCGCCGTCCTCTTCGTGCTGGGCTGGGTCGTCCTGCGCAAGGTTCTGCCTCGAAAGGGTGTCTGGATCGCCGTCGCGGCAGGGTTTCTCACCAGCCTCCCCTTCTTGCTTCGTCTCCTTTTGGCCGACCACGGCAACATCCTGGAAGAGAGCTCCGAGCATGGCGAGAGCCACCTGGAGTTGGGCCGATACCTGGCCGGTGTCGCCCGTTTGATCAATCCGGACTGGACCGTGCTGGCGGGCTGGATGCCCACCGCCTGGCTGGTCGGGGCGGGGGTTCTCCTCGGCATCGTCGGGGTGGTTCATCGCCGAGACGTGGGGCGGATCCAGCTGGCCATCATGGCCCTGACCACCGTGGCGCTGTCCGCACGGGCGTTTGGCATCCTGGAATCCCAGCGTTATCTCCTCATCGTGCCCTTTGTGTTGGTGGTCTTCGCGTTGGATGGGTTCGGCTGGCTGCGCGAACGTCTCAAGACCCCCACCCTGCCCGTCTGGGTCACGCCCAGCGTCGCTGTGCTCTGCGCGGCGTTGATTTGGGTCCCCCCGGTGGTGGGCGGGTGGCGCATGGCCTCCCTCGGTGCGGCGCCGGTCTTCCCCAGTGAACGAATCGGCGCCGACACCCGCCTCGGCCTCGGGGAACAGGAGGCCATCGTGTCCTGGACGTCTGGCGAATTGGGCTGGGGCTGGAACGATCTCTATCGATGCGCCCACGGAAACGTATGCACCCAAGACCACGGCTTGGCCGTGCTCACGGACCTTCGACCCACTGTGCGCGCGTGCACCGACACCCATCTGCTGGTGGTTCCCGATGGCACATCGCTCCGTGTGCCCGACGAGCGCGTGGTGGCGCGCCATGGATTCGATGGGGCCTTTGGCCGCCGCGTTCATTTGATTCGCTTTCGACCGGCTGTCGACCTGGACACAGCGAGCGCCCTTCGTGTGAACGCAGACGGCAGCGAAACACCGTGCGCCCTGACCATGCCGCTGCGCACGAACCCCACCCGACACGGCTGGCCCGCATCGTTGGCGGCCCAGAGTGAGCCCCAGGTGGCGGACACGTGCACGGGTGAGGGGGAGAACACGAGGATGAAAATCACGATCCCCGTTCACGACTCATCGGGCACGGTCCAGATCCTTGTGCGTCCGGCGCCGAACGATCGGCCCCATCCGGACGCCGTACGTATCACTGCAGGGCAGGACGAGCCCTACGCCGTGTACAAGCTGTCCTGGGCCCCGCCCACGAAGGCGCTGACCCTCCGCGTTCCGGCAGACGACAAGATCGTTGTCTTGGATGTGTACTGAGAAGAGAGCCCATCCCCCAAGAGGCCCAGGTGGACCCCGGGGAATGACCCGTTCAGTCGGAGGGGACCTCACAAAGCTTTGGACAATTTCTCGGACGTGACGCCTGGCGGTGGCTTGGGGAGCTTACTCTTCCCAAATGGCCACCCCATGCCGGCCGTCGGAGTGCTTGAAGGCGCGGTACATGCCGGCGGTGTTGTAGACCATGGCCATGTGGCCTTGGGCGTCCAAGGCGATGACACCGCCCTCCCCTTGGATGGGGGTGAGCTCCTCGTGGATGACCGCCTTGGCGGCTTGTTCCAGCGTCTGTCCGCCGTATTGCATCCGCGCCGACACGCTGTGAGCCACGGCCTCTCGGATGAAAAACTCACCGTGCCCTGTGCACGAGATCGCTGCCGTGCTGTTCTTGGCGTAGGTCCCGGCGCCCACGATGGGCGAATCGCCCACTCGACCAAATCGTTTGTTGTTCATGCCGCCTGTGGAGGTGCCGGCCGCCAGGTTGCCGTGCTTGTCCAGCGCAACCACGCCCACGGTGCCGAACTTGTCGGTCACGCCCGGCTCGATGCGGATGGATTGGGAGCCGTGATCCAGCTCCATCTCTTCACGATCGCGGATCCTCTCCAGCTGGTTCCAGCGCTTGTCGGTGCGAAAATACTCGGCCGGCTCCGTGGCCAGGCCTTGCTCTTTGGCGAACGCGTCCGCACCCTCACCGGCGAAGAGCACATGCTTGGAGTGGGTCATGACGCGACGCGCCCCACGGATGGGGTTCCGAATGGTCTTCACCCCGGCAACTGCGCCTGCGTTTCCCGTGGCGCCGTCCATCACGGACGCGTCCATCTCGATGGTCCCTTCATGGGTAAACACGGAGCCTTTGCCCGCGTTGAAGAGTGGAGAATCCTCCATCCGGACAATCACGGCTTCCACCGCGTCCATGCTCGTGCCTCCCCCGGCCAAGACCGCGTAGCCCTCGTCGGCCAAAGTCGCGAGCATCTTGCGATACTCCGCTTCCAACTCCGGGGTCATCTTGTCCTTGGTGATGGCCCCAGCCCCGCCGTGGATGACGATGGCGAAAGGCCGCTCGCCCGACGGCGTCGGAGGTTGCGTCGATTGTGGCGTGGGCTTAGACACGCAGGCCACCAGCCCCACCGCCAGGAGGGGTCCAACCCAATTGCATCGCATGGCACGTCCTCATCATGAAGTCCTATCGATGAGGCTAGGTTGTGCCGTTTCGCTTTGCAAGGGGCGGACCCTGGTTGCCGCTCAACCGCCGTAGTAGGTGCAGCCCAGCCCGTCGGCGGTCGTGTCCGTTCCCAACGCGGGAAAGGGAGCCGCCACGGTGGTCTCGCCCGTAAAGAGCACACCAAAGAGCGTCACGGCGTCGGAGATGTTCAGCGTGCCATCGTCATTGGTGTCCGCCGCGTCCATGCAGCTGAGGCTGAAGGTGCCTTCGTAGAGAAAACGGAGGATCGCGATGGCGTCGCCCCGGAGAAAATCGGTCAGCGTCGTCGGATTCGGTCGTAGGTGGGGTTGGCGACACGGCCCATGCGGCCCGAGCGATAATCGGCACGGGCGGCTCGGATCTCGTCTTTGGTGTTCATGACGAAAGGGCCCCAGCGTGCCACGGGTTCATTGATGGGCTCACCGCCACCGAGCAGTAGACGAACCGGCCGCTTCGTGGCGTTGTGCATATGGATCCCACTGCCCTCTGTGTTGAGGTGGGCGAGTTGGCCCGGTCCGATTTGGGTGTCCCCGATGGTGGCGATGCCATCCACCACATGGACAAAAGCGGTCCAAGCCCGTGGGTAGGGCATGCTCACTTCCGCCCCCGGCTGCAACGTATAGTCGATGAGTGCCATGGGGGTGTGGGTACCAATGACCGCCGTCACCCCGTGGGCGCTGCCCGCGATCACCCGTGCACGCACGCCCTTGTCCGTGAGTACGGGGATGGCTGGGCTTGCCGTGTCTTGATACATGGGTGGCGTCATCTTGAGGCGTTTGGGCAAGTTCACCCACAGCTGGATCCCCAACACCCGGCCGCCTCGTTCGCGCAAGCTGTCGTCGGGGTTTTCCTCGTGCACAATCCCCGAGCCGGCGGTCATCCACTGAACGTCACCCGATTCGATGCGGCCCCGGTTGCCGATGGAGTCTCCATGTTCAATGGCCCCATCAAAGAGCAGCGTCACCGTCTCAAATCCGCGATGGGGATGGGGCGCCAATCCGCCCAGCTCCCCCGGAGCCAACGTGAAGTCAAAGAAGTCCAAAAGCAAAAATGGATCCACCTGATCCAACGCGGCCACAGGAAAGGTGCGCCGCACCTTGAAGACCTCGCCCACCATGGCACGGACCGGTTCCACAAGAGACCCGACCCGCCGCGGACGAATGGCTGCGCTGATGAGCGGTCCGTCGAACGCCTGGAGCGGATGGCCGAGCAAAAGTGCGCCCCCGCCCACGCCCATCGCACCCAAGAATGCTCGCCGAGTCTTCATCCACATACCATCATCATAACGCGAATAGGCCGATGGTTGCCAAGGAAGTTTGCGGAAAGGTGGGGCTGACGGTCAGCCGGGTTGTGATGCAGTCAGTCGATTTCGGGCGAGCTTGCCCAGGACGTCCCGGGGCAACGCGTCAACCCAATGAAATCGATCCGGCACGCTGACTGGACTGAGTCGCTCAGCACACCAACTCGTTAGGGCGTCGTCGCTCA
>CAUZBV010000099.1:0-9288 GCA_963578115.1 Myxococcales bacterium | reverse complement strand
ACGAAGACGGCTGTCCCGACCGGGACAACGACGAAGACGGGTTGGCCGATGTGGACGATCGTTGTCCGGATCAGGCCGAGGACATGGATCAATTTGAAGACGATGACGGTTGTCCGGAAGACAACGACGCGGACAATATTGCGGATGCCGACGATCAGTGTCCGAACGAAGCGGAAGACCATGATGGATTTGAAGACGACGATGGTTGTCCAGACCCAGACAATGATGGCGATGGCGTCGCAGATGCCAGCGACAAGTGCCCGAACGATGCCGAAACCGTCAATCAGTATGAAGACGATGACGGTTGTCCCGATTCCACTCTCGTAAAGTTCAATTTGGTACGTGGGCAAATTGAAATACTCGACAAGGCCATCGTGCACTTTGGATGGAACAATGCGGAGGTCTCTGGCGACCATGTCGAGTTGCTCAAGCAGGTGGCCTACGTCATGCAAGCCCATCCTGAGATCGAAGTACTTCGCGTGGAAGGACACACGAGCTGGACGGGCTCAACGCATTTCAATCGGATTCTCAGCCAAAAACGGGCGGGATCTGTGGTTGGTTACTTGATGCACTTTGGTGTGGCGCCAAAACGGTTGGTCGCCAAGGGCTATGGTTTTGACCGCTTGCTGGTCCGAAAACGAGGGCCCCGCTTCAACAAGGTCAATCGTCGTGTGGAATTTCGTGTGGAAGCCCCCGCGTATCTGGTGCGTCAACCGCCCTCTCCCAAGCCAGAGACAAAATCTCCGCCGCCGGAAGCCCCCCCGGCCACAGCCGAGGAAGCGGACGTTGAGGAGTCGTCGTCGGCAAAAGAAGCGGACGCCCCGGTAAGGGATGAGAGCACCAAGCCCGACACGGCACCCGCGACACCGGATGATTCGCAACCCGCGCCAGCCGAGCCAGCCGAGCCAGCCGCCGAGCCAGCCGAGCCCGCGGAGCCAGTCGCCGAGCCAGCCGAGACGGAGACACCCGAGGATGCACCGGACGATTCGCCTGCTGAGCCTGCCGAGCCAGCGGAGCCAGCCGAGCCAGACGCCGAGCCAGCCGAGCCCGCCGAGCCTGCCGCCGAGCCAGCCGAGCCAGCGGAGCCAGCCAAGCCCGCCGCCGAGCCCGCCGAGCCAGCCGAACCAGCGAAGCCTGCGGAGTCCCCCGAGACGGACAAATCCAAGGATGCGCCGGACGATTCGCCTGCTGAGCCTACGAAGCCTGCTGAATCCTCCGAGACGGACAAATCCACAGATGCACCAGCGCTACCTGTCGATACTGGGTCCAGCCAGCCCGTACGGGACCAACGATGGATGCTCGGGTGGTATTGATCGACTTGACGAGGCTTTTGATCAGCCTCTAGCATACAGGGCATGAAGAGTAGTTTACGACACACACGCGGCTTCACGCTGGTTGAGTTGATGGCGGTGGTTGCCATTTTGGCCGTGCTCGCCATCGTAGCGGTCACCAGTTACAAGTATTACGTTCGTCGGGCCCGGCTGTCCGAGGGAAAGACCATGCTTCAAGAGATTAAGATGAAGCAGGAACAATACTTCTCGACCTATAGCCAATATGTGAGCACGGCGTCGACGGAAGGGACCTGGTACCCAAACGGCCATCCGGCCATGGACAGCGGCGAGGCCGACAAGACGAGATGGGACTGGGCCGAGCTCAACTGCACAACGCCTTCGACGGCAACGAAAGGCTGGTGTGATTTGGGCTTTAAGCCCAACCAAGCGACGTATTTCCGCTTTGTCACCATCGGCTGGGATGCCACCAAAGGGACGACGACACCAACCAGCGCCTACACCATTGTGTCGAACATGGATTTCACGCGTCGGTGGCACTACGCTGTCGCACACGCGGACTTTGATTTGGACGGCACGTACTCTACGTTCGTGGTCACAAGTCAGACCAATGCAGTGGTCACTTTTGTGGAGATGGAATAGCGTCTACTCGTTTAGGGGCTGGACGCAGGTAGCGCAGGCTCAGAGTTGGGGTCCGTTTCAGGTTCAGGCGACCCTCCTGATTGGCAATGCGCGTCCTCACCCGGGCGGAGAGGATTGAAGATCTCCGCGTCGCCACTCAGGCCACCATTCATACAGATGCTGTCATCCGTACTACATGCCAGTCCACCGACCGCGAGCAGGGTGCCGTCGGGTAACAACACACTGGAGTGTCCAAAACGCGCGTGGCCAAATGTCAGGGGAGCCGCTTCCGGGTCGCTGGTCATGATGGTCGCGCTATTGGCCTGCCCTACGTCGAGCAGCAGTGCATCGGAAAAGAAGCACCCCTTTTCCGTCAATAGGTCATCGCAATATGAATTTCCCTCCCCATCGCTCGCTTGATTGTATCCGCCAGCGATCAGAACCATGCCATCGGCGAGGGCGGTCATGGTATGGAGTGCGCGCACCATCCGATCGGGATCGGGCATGCTGGGGGATGACATATCGTGGTTCAGCAGGGACGTGATCGCCATCGATGTGGCGTCGGCTGGGCTGCAAATGGACGTGAGAACGATCTGGTCCAGGCGTTTAGGAAAGGGGCTCTGGTAGGAGTATTGGGGCTGAGTATTCACCTGTGAGGGCTTCTTGATGATATTGACGCCACCGGCCACGAGAAAGGTCGCTGTACAATTTTCGGTGAGATCTTGGGAGAGGAGCACGGTTTGATGAAAGGCCGTTGCATAGGTGCTCTCTTGCGATGGGTCCAGGAGGTTCACGACGGTGCTATTAATGGGTTCGTTGGGGTCGTTGGGCAGCACAATGAGTTCAGCGAAGGTGTCTGCGGTGGACCCTTGGTCTTCCACAAAATTCCCGCCCACAACAAATGCCAGCTTATGGGTGTCATTCGATAGCGGCGTCATGGTGTGTCCCATTCGGCGCCACGTCATGGTGCCGGTCTTTGCCGAAACGTTGGCAGCCAGTATTACGTTCGCAATATTTTGGACATGGACGATGTGGTTGGCGGGTGACCCGTCGAGTTCCATCCCACCCGTCATGACGAAAGATTCCTCTGCACTGTACGTTGCGACAGCGTTTAGCGGCAGGATCTTGGTTGCGGGGAACGTCGACGTTGATGACGCAGTCACCTCTCGAGTGATGACATCCACAACTTCCAAGCGGTTCTTGGGCAGGATGTTTACAGAATCTTCGCTTGTTCCGTCCGGATTGTAGCCTTCTGCGGACGCTTTGTTCGGTTTGGCGCCCGGGGCGGTTGTGCGGTTTGCGGGACCAACGGGTGCCCACGTTGAGGTGTGCACATGGGCGCGCGTGACCCCTCCGATGATCAAGAGCTTCGAGGCGTCATCGAAGGGGACGACGTGATGCAATCCTCGGGGGCTGAGAAGGCCTTTATTCCATGGTGCGAACAGGCCCTTGCCCGGCCGGTATTCCACCAACGACGATGATGCGCCTGCCACCAACTCAAGAACGTTCTTGTTCGAATTATCGAAGAAAACCACGTTGGCGCTGCTGGCCTGACCAAACCCACCTGTCAGTAAGACCGAACCAGTGGCGGTGAGCGTCGCAGCGCCGAATGCGTAGCCTTGTCCAAGACCGGAGCGCCATTCATATTGGCCATCCAGTGGGCTACCCGTGCAGTTGAAGACCCCTTTCTTTGTGAAATACAGGGCTGGCGCGGTTTTCTTGTGCGCTTGAATGGACACATTGGTGGCACGTCCTGCCCACGTCACTTCATTGATGCTGTTGCAGCCGAAGAGATCCAGCGTGAGCCCTTCGCCCGGCGGGACGTGTTGGATCAAGATTTCGCCATGAGTGCCGACGTCTTTGCCAACAACCGTCGTTTGAAAGTCAACATTGTCGCCCGTCAACGTGACGACAAATCGTTCCACATCCCCGGGAAACTCGCCGGGATTACTGTCGTCGTGGGCGCACTCGGTCGCACTTTGGGCAGCTACAATCACCTGCAGTCCATTCTGAGGTTCGCTCGCTGGTGTGCGGCCACCGGTCTCACAGCCGAGCGCAAAAATGGACGTTAGTAGGGCAATCCATATGGTCCTGTGAAACGTCATGCTGTGCGACATTGTACAGTCGCCGCGTGGACAATCAAGAAGCCCTTCATTCGAGCCCCAGTGAAAAGGGGCTGTGAAACTGCATGGTCTCTGGTCTTTCTGGGGGAATGGTGGGTACCATCCGTCCATGTCGATCAATCCTACCGAGAAAACCTTCGTCGAAAAGTATCGAGAACTGGATGATCAAGCGCTGCGTGACATCGCTCGCGGGCACGCTCCATGGCGGGAACACGAACGATACGTGCATGCGGCTCGGAGTGCTGCCCGGCGCGTTCTGCGGGAACGAGGGTGCAAGAACATTCCATGGGTGCCCTTGTGGGACGTCCGCGCAGCGTCCTTGCCCGGCTGGGTTCGTTGGATGTCCATTGTCCTGTTGGTGCTGGCGCCGGCGGCAGCGTGCGCCATGTGGATTGTGACATTTCCCGACCATGCCACGGACAAGGCTGCTTGTGCGAGCGTTGTCCACGCCCAGGAACAGTCCGATATCGCCCAGCGCGTTCATCTCGACATTCGTGAGTGTCGGGTGGATCGCGCGCAAGCGGTGGTTGATGGTGAGCAGCAGCAAACCCCCATTCGTGTCCGCGCCTGTGTCCAACTGGACGACGCGACACTCGCCCGGCTTCAAACCCCATCGGCTCACTGGGAATGTCGTGTAATACAACGTTTCCTCCCCGACCACTTGTCTTTATCTTGTGGTGGGAGAGCCACCGAGTTGTCCCCGGTGCCGCGGGGACCCATTTGTGGGGCAAACGACCGATGGATTGCTGATTTGATCGAGCAACCCCGAAGACGCTGGCAGATTCACCTCCGTTAATCGTCACTTTCGCTTCTGTCAAACGGATTGGATGGCACCCCAATAGGATCTGGTTTATTTGACCAGTTCATGTATAAGTACACGCCGACAAAGAGGAAACGCGTGTGATCAGTGGCGCTATAAAGAACCCCTATGTTGTTGTTGTCGCCGTCTTGGCAATCGCCGTGATTGGCTATGCGTCTTATGATCGGATACCTGCGGATCTCTTACCCGTATACGACACGCCTGCTGTTCAGATTGTGACCTTTTATCCTGGTATGCCTCCCGAAGTGATGGAGCGCGACATCATGAGCCGGCTGGAACGGTGGACCGGTCAGTCGGTCGGCATTGAACATCAGGAAGGCAAGGCCATGTTGGGTGTGTCCGTGGTGAAGGACTTCTTTCGGGAAGACATTTCACTAGATACGGCCATGTCACAGGTAACGTCCTACGCCGTTAGCGACATGTTTTATCTGCCTCCCGGAACAATTCCACCGATGGTGATGCCCTTCGATCCGACCGCATCCATACCACTGTGTTTGGTCAGTGTATCCAGTCCCACCATGTCCGAAAAAGAACTCTATGATGTGGCGTATTACGAACTTCGAAACCGTTTGCAGTCCATTCAGGGCGTGATCGCGCCCGCGGTCTACGGGGGAACGTTGCGTCGTATTCTGGCGTATGTGGACAACGAGCAGCTCCAAGCCCGCGGGCTCTCACCCATGGATGTGGTTCGGTCGGTGCAGGACTTCAATGTTCTGATTCCGGCCGGCAATGCCAAGATGGGCGATTTGGACTACCAGATCTTTACCAACGCGATGCCCCAAGAAGTGGAGGAGATTAACGACTTCCCCATACGCTGGGATGACGTCAATCCGGTGTTCTTGCGTGACGTGGCCGAAGCCAAGGACAGCCATCAGATCCAATCGAACATTGTTCGCGTCAATGGGCGACGACAGGTTTATATCCCCATTTACCGTCAACCTGGGGCCAACACTATTGAGATCGTCGACAACATCCGCACCCAACTCAAGGGCATACTGCAGCGTCTGCGGGACATGGATGACCGGGCCGACGATCTGGCGCTTGAGGTCGTGATGGATCAATCGGTCTACGTTCGTACAAACGTGGACGGTCTCAAAACAGCTGCTTTTCTGGGCGCCGGCTTGGCGGGGCTCATTGTTCTGCTCTTCTTGGGTAGTATCCGGGCCAGCATTGTGGTGTGGATCGCGATACCCCTGTCCATCCTCGCATCGCTGATTGTGCTCTTTGCGACAGGGAATACGATCAACGCGATGACTCTAGGGGGGTTGGCGCTGGCCATTGGTATCTTGGTGGATCAGTCCATTGTTGTGCTGGATAACGTGCTGCGGCACCAGCAATTGGGATTGGAGCCCCGTGAGGCAGCGAAGGTTGGGACCCAGGAGGTGGCCAAGCCCGTGCTGGTTTCCACGATCACGTTTTGTGTCGTGTTCTTTCCGGTGGTCTATTTGTCCGGCATGGCGAAGTATCTCTTCACGCCATTGGCCGTGTCGGCGACGGCGTGCATCGTCGCCAGTTACTTCCTGGCCATTACGCTGACGCCGGCGTACTGCGCACGCTTTGTGAGGTTGCGTCGCCGCAAACAAGGCAAAGACGGCACTCCGAGTTCCGGGGGAGAAGCGTTTCGAAGCTTCGTTCGTCGAGTCATTCAATTGCGCTACGTGGTGATCGCGTTGGTTACTTTGGCCGGTGTCGGCGCTTGGTTTTTGTTGCAGAACACGGGCACGGAGTTGTTCCCACGGGTAGACGCGAATCAGGCCAAGATCCTTGTGCGCCTGCCATCAGGAACGAGGATTGAGAAGACGGAAGAGACCATCGAGAAGATCGAATCGATCATCATGGAGGAGTTGGGTCAACCCGATCCGGAGTATCCGAACGTGGAGAAACATCCCGATTCGAATTTGCGGATTCTCATTTCGAATATTGGGGTGCTGATGGATTGGCCTGCGGCCTACACGCCCAATACCGGTCCGATGGATGCCTTCATACTCATTCAATTGAAGGGCAAGGAAGGTATGGGGACCACTCTGGAGGCCATGCAGAAGATTCGCAAACGTCTTCACAGCGACGTGCCCATTGCTGAGGTCGCCTTCGACACTGGCGGTATGCTGACCGCCGCGTTGAATTTTGGTGAGCCGGCTCCCATACACCTCCAGGTGAGTGGGTCGAAGTTGGAGGATTCCCGGACCATTGCGGAACGTATTGTGGCCAACATCGAGCAGGTGGAGGGGGTTGTGGACACACGCATTGCCCAGCGTTTGGACTATCCTCTCATCGAGTTCGAATTCGACCGAACACGCGCTGCCTGGGCGAATGTGAGCATGCAAGATGTGGCCAAGAACCTTGTGACCGCGACCAATTCGTCCGTTAACTTCGATCCGGCATTTTGGATTGATGAGCGGAACGGAAATCACTATTTCATCGGCGCCCAGTATCCTGAAAATCGCATTAATGACTTGGACACTATTCGAAACATTCCGGTGACCAAGGACTCATCTTCTGAGCCTGTTCTACTGCGGGATTTGGGGACGATTCGCCGGGGCACCGGGCCCTCCGTGATCAATCACCATAACATCACGCGCGTCATCGACATCTACGCCAATGTCGAGGGGCGGGATATTGGCAGCACAGTCACGGAGATAGAGCAACGACTGATGCGCGATCCAGAATTGAAGGCCGCGCGAAAACAGGGCCCCCGTGGGGAGTTCTTCTCCGTGACAGGTGGTCAGTTTCAGGGGAAGGGATATCGATTCAATTTGACTGGAGAGATCCAGACGATGCGAAAGTCCATCTCTCAGTTCTCCACCGGCCTGCTCATCGCGATCATCTTGGTGTACCTAGTCATGGTCGCGCAGTTCCGTTCGTTCTTGGATCCGCTCATCATTCTGTTGACGATCCCTCTGGGTTTCATTGGGATCGCGGTCATCTTGTGGGCCACGCAGACCAATCTCAGCATCCAAACCTTCATGGGTATTGTGATGACCGTAGGTATTGTGGTGCAGTACGGCATTTTACTCGTGGAGTTTGCTAACCAAGGTCTGGAGCGGGGGCTGTCCGTCGTCGAAGCCGTTGTGGAAGCCACGGCCATTCGACTTCGACCCATTCTGATGACGTCGTTGACAACCATCCTGGCGCTGATGCCGATGGCGTTTGGCATTGGCGGCGGCGAGGCCAACATTCCTCTGAGTCGCGCGATTATTGGGGGCGTATTGGGGGCGATGATCTTGTCGCTGGTCGTCGTGCCGTCGCTCTATGTTCTATTCAAGAGAGCACCGAAACACACGGACACAGAATCCGAACAGACCCAAGTAATGGGAGAGTCTCATGGACAACCTGCTTAGTATCAGAATACGCCCGTGCACACGATTCGTTGCGGTTCTCGTCGCTTGTACACTGATGGCGTGTACGCCGAGTTCCGAGACGGCATCGGTTGCGCCCGGCCCGCTCGAAGGAGCGCCCGTTCCTGTCATCGTTCAAGCGCCGCTCCGTCAGCCGATGGAGCGGATGTTGTCTCTACCCGCGACCGTTCACGCTTTAGAACGGGTGGTTGTTCGAAGCCGGGTTACGGGATACTTGGGCCACTACAGCCATGTCAGTTCCACTACCGAGTGCTCACTGGAAAACCGAAAAGGTTCGGACTCGCTGGCTGGCAAATGCCGGCTAGATATTGGAGACGAGGTTGTCTCCGGAGAGATCCTTGCCCTGGTAGAGACCCCGGTTGTGGCCGCGAAGCTGGGCGAAGTGGCCGCGTCCAGAAAAGTGATTCGAGCGGAAGTTGGTGTCGCCAAAGCAGAACACCGACTGAAGAGCTTGACCCATTCTCGGTTGAAGAAGTTGGCCCAGCGAGACGATCGTTTGGTCGCAAAGCACAAAGTCGACAAGGCGCGCATGGAAGCCCAGTTGGCTCGTAGTAGAGTGGCAGCGCAACAGGCTCGTTTGTTCGAGTTGACCGCCAAAGAAGAGCGACTGATGGCCCAGTTGAAGTTTTGTGAGATCCGAGCACCTTTTGATGGGTTTGTTTCCAAGCGGTTTGCCGAGGGTGGTGAATTGGTCGGTCCGAATAGTGCCAGCAGCGGGGGCCCTGGTGCCATTTTGGAGTTGATCCGAAAGGATTCATTCCGGGTTCGGATACCCGTGCCCGAAAGTCATGCGGCCAATGTGAATCCAGGTACCACCCAAGTGACACTCAATATTTCGCAGGCGAATATCCACGATCGTCGATTGCCCATCCACCGGATCCGACGTGACGTGGATGTTCGAAGTCGTACCCTGACGGCGGAAGTGTTGTTGACCGACGCTATCGCGGGCACGATGCCGGGTATGCTCGGGCGTGCAGAATTAGTCATCGACCGACATGAAGACGCGTTGGTGGTCCCGGCCACGGCGTTGGTGGGGAAGAAAGGGAAAGTACACCTCTTTGTCGCCGATGGTGGTCGGG
>CAUZBV010000098.1:0-9337 GCA_963578115.1 Myxococcales bacterium | reverse complement strand
TCGGTGGACTTTTGGGCTTCGACGTCAGCTTGGAGCTTCTCCTGGGCTATCTCTTTGCCCCGCTGGCTTGGACCATGGGCGTTCCTTGGGACGAATGCCGTATTGTTGGCCAACTCTTGGGTGAAAAACTCGTGTTGACCGAGCTGGTGGCTTACACCGATCTGGCGGCCAATCTCGCGAGTCCCAACCCCATTAGCGGTCGTTCCGCGATCATTTGTTCCTATGCGTTGTGCGGTTTTGCCAATTTTGCCAGCATCGGCATACAAATCGGTGGTATCGGAGGCATCGCTCCCAGCCGCACACGAGATTTGGCCAAGATCGGGCTCATGGCCATGATTGGGGGCGCGTTGGCCGCCAACATGACGGGTACCGTGGCGGGTATCATTCTGTAATTGGAGACGACAATGAAGGTGTACGACAAGGTACTACAGACCGCCCAGACGATTCGCGAGCACGCACCCTGCAATCCGCTCATCGGATTTGTGTTGGGGAGCGGGTTGGGTGCCTTTGCAGAATCGCTGGAAAATACACGCACGGTGCCCTACGAGGTGCTCGACCACATACCCAAGTCCACGGTCCCCGGCCATGCAGGCCGCTTCGTGACCGGCAGTGTGGGTGACGTGGAAGTAGCCGTTCTGTCCGGTCGTGCGCACTTTTACGAAGGAGTCGAACTGGCCGAGCTCACCATCGGGGTACGAGCCCTCGTCGCCTTGGGTTGTCAGGCCATCGTGGTCACCAACGCCGCTGGAGGTATCCACACGGAATATCAACCCGGCGATCTGATGGTCATCGTCGACCACTTGAATCTTCACTGGCAGAATCCACTGCGAGGCCCGCATGACGAGCGTATGGGGATTCGGTTCATGGACATGAGTCTCGCCTATGATCGCCGACTGCGACGATTCCTCCACAAAGCTTCGCGCAAGCAAAACCTCCATCTGCATGACGGAGTATACGCGTGCGTGCCGGGCCCCAGCTACGAGACCCCGGCCGAAATCCGAATGCTGCGGACCCTGGGTGCGGATGCGGTGGGCATGTCGACTGTGTACGAAGTGATCGCCGCGCGTCACGCCGGGGCACGCACCCTCGGGTTGTCGCTAATATCCAATCAAGCGGCAGGAATCACCGACGCCAAGTTGTCGCACGAAGAAGTGACCGAAACCGCACAGAGCGTGGAGGCAGCGACTGTTCAATTGCTCAATGATTTCATCCCATTGGCCGCCAAGGAGCTCCGCAATGGATGACAAGGCACGACAAGAATTGATGCGCGCCGCTACGGAAATCCGTGAACGGGCTTATTGTCCCTACTCAGAATTCGCTGTGGGTGCGGCGCTCTTGGACGATCAGGGCACGATTCATGTGGGCGTCAATGTGGAGAATGCATCCTACCCGGTGGGCGTATGTGCTGAACGAAACGCCCTCTTTTCGGCGGTCACAAAGGGATCCCACACCTTTGTGGCACTGGCGCTCATGACCCCCGCGGGTGAAGCGACCGCACCTTGCGGCATGTGTCGACAAGCCTTGAGCGAGTTCGCGCCTGACCTTCCCTTGTTCTTGGGAACACCACAAGGGGAATGGCTGGAAACCACCTTGTCGGACGTCTTTGGAATGCAAATCAAAGCCAGCGCCATCGTCAACAATCGGAACAAATAAAAAAACCGGGACCCGACCGCGGCAGTCAGGACCCGGCTTGATGGGAGTCTTCGGCCCGATTGAGTGGTGCCAACCCTGGAACAGGAAGAAGTCTTTCCTCGCTCAGAAGGAGGGTTTGAACGAGGAACAACAGGTCACACGAACCTCCGTTCCCATCGCACCCATAGTATTGCAGCCACCGTGCCATGTCTGTAACTACTTGTTTTAACAATAGAACCCATTTTTCCCATGGTAAAATAACGGCCGATTCATGACATCTACGTCATAGCATGGTGCATTTTTCATCCAACGGCGCGATCCAGGTCTTCACGGACCCGAGTTCGCCGGATGGTCCCCACCCGAAATTAACCTCAACAGAATGGACTTGGGTCCGTAAAGGAACATCAAATAGGGCCCGGCAGACGGTCGACCCACAACAGACCCAATCGAAGGACAGCAATGAAACCTGGCGCACCCCAAGCGAAGAGAACGAGCTTCCGTACCAATAGATTGTCGACCGATCACGCTGTTGCAGTCCGCGAGTCCTACCGTTTGTTGATGATTGCCAGCGCGGCGGTCGTGTTCGGATTAATGCTCATCGGACTGGTTGGAACGAGTCTCGTCTAAAGCAATGGAACCAACCGTACCTCTGTGTGCCTGATCTTCACGTCCAAGAGGGCGCCTTCGTCGCTCTTCACGTGGCTCAATCGGTGGCCGGATATTCCCCCTTTTCTCAACGATTCAAATCCCTTGACGACGTTCACAACGCGCTGCTATAAGCCTGCTCAAGTGCAACTGTAGAAGGAATTGTCCCCTATGGACGAGAGTCACAGTATCGGTTGCACCGTGCTCTTCAGCGCACGTTAACCTCCTTGCCTCGGACGGTCCAACACGCGCAGCACGGTGTTGGGAACATCAATTAGAGGCATATTCCGGTCGAACAGCGACCAGGGAGGTGTATCTTGGGGTTAGCCAAGTAACATTCACGGGACGACACCGCATTGGTGTAAAGCGCGAAGTGCTCTCGTTTTGGAATCGGAATCGGTCCAAACTCAATCTATCGCTCCATGACTTTCTCAGCAATTGTCGGCTGAGTGGCGATGAGCGACAGGTTGTTTTTACCCCTCCGCCCGATTGCGCGCAGAAATAGCTCGGGCCATTGAGCGAGTCGACGCACTGGTGTAGCGTCTAAAGCGTGAACCCCCTCGTCCGCACCGTGCCCCGTCACAAATGGCTCGCGATCAGCCTCTTGGTTGCCGCTGTGGGCTCTTTGTACGCTACGACCCTGTCACCCGGTGCGTATTGGCTGGATTCGAGCGAATTCATCGCAGGCGCCCACACATTGGGCGTGGTGCACCCACCGGGACATCCCCTCTACATGCTGTTGGCCAAAGCCTTTTCCTTGTTGATTCCGATAGGGGCCATTGGCTTTCGAATCGCTCTGTTTTCGGCGCTGCTGGGTATCGGGTGTGCACTCATGGTGGCCACCATCGTCGCCGACATCACTCGTCAAGGGGGCGAGCAAACCGCTATCGGTGTTTGGTGTGGTGCGGCCACCGGCTGGCTCTTTGCCATGACCCAGGCGTGTTGGATGCAAAGCATTCGAGCCGAAGTCTACACACTCAACGCATTGCTTGTCTTGGTCGGGATATGGCTCGCCCTGCGTTGGTGGCGCGACGGAGGACACCACACACTGTATTTTTTCGCTGTCTTGACTGGCCTTGGACTCGCCAACCACCATTATCTCTATTTCTTCTTTCTCCCAGCCCCCATCGTATTGCTACTCATGCGTCCCGATGGCCGCAACGTCCTATGCTCTCAACGCCTCGCCTGGATCGCAATGCTGGTCTGCCTCGCGCTGACTTGCTACGCCTATTTGCCCTTGCGTGCACTCACAGATCCTGTGATCAACTGGGGCGATCCCACCACGTGGAGCCGGTTTTTCGATGTGTTGAGCGCCAAGACCTTTCAAGGCGCCGTGACCGAAATGGAGACCGGGCCGCTAGACGAGAACCTGGTCATCGCCCTGGGTATGTTTGCGAATCAAGTCTCTCTAGCGGGTCTCATCGTGGGCCTTGGGGGGTTGCTGTGGCTGGTCTGGCATCACCGTGGCGTGGGTCTCTTCTTGGTCATCCTGTTTCTGCTCAACCTACTGACCAAGAGTATTCAGGTCATCGACCCAGAGAATCCCGACGATTACGGATACTTCTTGGTTGGCATCGCGGTCCTGACCATCGCCATTGGCGCGGTGGGAGTACACGCCGCCCACGCGTTCGAACAACCACGTGCTCGCCTGGGTACGGCCGTCGTTTGGGGCCTTCTGCTCTGCATAGGAGGGACATCGCTCGCGGCAGACAACCGTTCCACCGTGGATCTGTCGGAGGAACGGTCCGCAGAAGTGCTTGTGGATGCATCATTGGAAGCGCTGGAGCCGAACGCGATCGTCCTCGTCCATTATTACAGCTATTTCTTCAATCATTGGCTGGCTCAGCTGGTTGACGGGCGACGCCCGGATGTGGCCATGGTCCAGGCCACCTTCGATAGCAAACGATACGAAGGAGCGCCTTATATCGCAGGCATTCGACGACGATGGCCCGTGCTCAACCCCGCCCTCGAAGACTTCGAGCGGAACCACTTTTTTCCCGAAAAGGCCCTCTTAGCGCTGGCTCACGAGCGACCAGTCTATATGGAGCCGATCATCGAACGCGTCATGGAGCCCAACAAGTTGGACTCCGTGGGCATGGTGCGCCGTCTGGGCGCGCCGCTGTCCACCGACGAGGAGTCCACCGTGCGCGATGCCTCGTATTGGGCACCCATCGAAACACAGCTGGTGGCACCGGGGGCATTGGGCAACGACGGTCGGAAGCTGCTCGCGTGGTTTCACTTCTGCCACGCCGCGCTGGCCTTGCGTCAAAGCAAACCTGGCCTAGCACTTCAAGTAATCCAACGAGCCAAACGGTTTCGAGGACAATCCAGGGTATTTTCGCGCCTCAAGACACTCGCGCTGGAGTTGCAAGACCTCATCATTCGGGCCAAAAACGCATCACATGACTCCACTGAGGTGCAATTGGAGTTGGCTCGACGACAGGCCTATTTGTCGGAAATGAACTACGTGGACCTGCTCTATCAGTGAGTCGCTACGAACCCAGAAACTCGCCCATGACGCACTAAGGGTTGCAATGTCACTCGAATCCGCGTACACGTCTTCAGTACCAACGACGGTTGTCGTCACAAAAAACCCAAGGTTGAACTTGGAACGTGACGCACTGTAGAGCGTGAGAACGCACAAGAAAGGAAGAAACTACGCGACACTACGACCGATCAATGCCGGAAAGGCGAGAACGAGTAAACGAACAGATACGCTTTCCGGAAGTCTTTGTCATTTCCGAAACCGGTGAACAAATGGGTGTCATGCATCCCCGAGATGCCATCGACATCGCACGCGAACGAGGTCTCGATCTCGTCGAAGTGGCCCCCGAGGCACGCCCGCCTGTCTGCAAGATTCTCGATTATGGGAAAATGCGTTACGAGAAGTCCAAGCGCACCACGCCCAAAGCCAAGAATGAGATCAAAACGATTACCCTTCGTCCCAAAACGGGCGAACACGATCTGCAGACCAAGCTCACCCATGCTCGGAAATTCCTTGCACGTGGAGACAAGGTACGATTCCAAGTGCGACTGCGTGGACGAGAACGTGCACGCATCGACCTTTGGTGTGCGAACTTGGAGAAAGTGATGGAACGGCTCATGGATGTGGCCGTCGTCACTCAGCACCCTCGCCATGAGGGGCGCGCCATTTTCGCGCTATGCGAACCACTGAAAAAAACTGCACCCACAAAGAGCAAGGACAAAGAGGGCGCTGCGAGCGCGGCCCCGGTGGATCCGCCGACTGAACCAGCAAAATCCGACTGATTCCTCGTCGATCGCATCCTCTACAGCCCATTTGCACACACGCGCTGCTTGTGTGATGACGTTCTTTTGTCCAATGCCCCCGTGTCTATGGAGGGCTAATAGGTGTGTGTGATGGAGACAGCCAGACTGTACGTCAGGCCACCATGTTCCAAATCGCCAACCCCGCCCACGGTGCTTTCCTTCACAACGTGCTGGTTGGGAAGCCAGCCGACCTGCCCGGCCAACGCCAGATGCACCGGATTGGGGTGGACCTGAAATGGATCGTCGAACATGAAGGTGACGCCTCCGCTAAAGCCATGCACGGAATTGTCCAGATAGCTGGTCATCCCCGTCGCCGCAGGCGCCGGGGAGGGTCGGAAAAAATACCCGCCTCGTACCTGTAACCACGACGTTGTCGTCCATTCCACGCCCAAACGAGGTGTCCACGTATCCCGAAACCCGAGACGAATCGATGTGTTCTCCGTAGAGATATCCAAGGCCCTGCCCAACCCCAAACCGTCGACCAGGGTACCGCTCAGATCCACCGCCACCCGCGGTGATGGATCCGGCGCCAAAGACCACATGGCGTAATCAACCTGTGCGCTGATGATCACATCGGGGTTGTGCAACTCATAACTGACTCCCAGGCCAAACTGGTGCGGGGAATACAACACACGTCCACCGATATCGAGATCCAAGGCCAGCGTGTCACCGAGCCCGATGGGAGCCGGGAGCCCAAAGGTGAGATCGAGTGCTTGTCGGTAGCTAAACCCGATGCGCAATCCATCCGTCGGCTTGAGCCACACACCGGCGGTGGCTGCCACTTTCGGAATCAATGACATTTCAAAGTCACGTTTCTCGAAGGTTCCCTGCAACACATGCAGGTCCATGGAGGCTTCGCCAAACACGTTGGCCAGCACCTGAATGCCGCCACCGATCGAAAGCCAATCCCATGGTCGATACGCCAGGCTCGCCAAGATCACCGTTTGATCCGGCAAATTTTGATACAAATAGAAATGGGGCGTTTGCGGATCGAGCGCCTCTGCCCGAACGATGTTGAGCGAAGGCAAGTAAACGGCAAAGCCGAAGGCAAGACGATTTTCAAAAAAACCACCGAAGGGAAACACCCAGCCGAGCGTAAATCCCGAAAACCCCTGCGGCAGTACACTCTCACGAGTGGAATACTGCGACCCAAACTGGCTCTCACACACGCTCACTACGTCCAGACAAACCGGTCGCATGCGATTCACGTGCAACACGGGTTTCGTCATGATGAACCCCGCACCAAAGCGGATCTTCTGAGCTTGGGTTAGGGCGGCGGGATTGTAATAGGTCCCCGTGTGATCGTCCGCCAGCGAGACCAGCGCTCCCCCCAACCCAATCCCACGGGCGTTGAACCCGTAGAGATCAAAGATGTTCGCGTGGGCCGGTGTGGACAAACACACCAACACCGCGACACCCAGCGCTCCGCGGTTCAGCCGCATGTTCCCGCACTCAAGGCGACAAAGAGATCCAGTATTTCAATCAAGGCACCTTCCTCCATCAGCACCAGAACATCGGGCATCACTTTCACGGCCACCGACGGTCGCACCATCGCGGCCATGACAACGACCAAGGACGCTCGAACCGCATCGTCCTCCACCAAGAGGTCCATGACCGGCAAGAGCATGTCATCCAACAGGGCGTCTATGGGCACATCCACAGGCGGACTTGCTCCTGCTTCGCCGCCCAATCCGATGTTCTTCACCGTCGCGACATGGAGTACATCAAAGGCCAGCCCCAAGAGTTCGCTGTCTGGATCCACGTCCAAGAAACAGGTGGTCACTTGCTGAATGGATGTCAAATAGGCACCGGACGCCATCATCCGATCCATGAGTTTCACCAACTCATTCAGCGTGGGCGTCGGCGTGTCCTTGGCCACCAAAGCCCACAAAATGCCACCGGGTCCCGTCAACTCCGACACGTGAAAATCGGGTTTGGAGATGTATGCGATGATCCCACGCATGAACGTTTGAAATCCGATCCGCGCGTCCGGGTCGGAATTGGACAGATCGACGCCCATTTCGTTGAGGGCCCCCTGGATGCCGGCCCCCGACTGCATCAACGAATCCAAATCCGCTCGAAAGGCTTCATCGCGCATCAACTCGGTGATGGTGATCAACAGAGGCTTGCCCGTGCAATCCTCCATCATGGTCCCGACTTTACCAATGGCGGCATAGGCTGGATCGCCTAGATCGACCACAACGGACAGGAGTTCCGTCAAGGATTTCAACAGGGCGTCATCGACGATGTTCGCCAAATCGCCCACCGTATCAAAGGTATCCTCGGGCAACGCACCGATGATTTTAAACAAGACATCGAGAAGACGTGATCGCGTGTCCGCAGAAATCTCGTTCTCGAGGGCGTCTTTGAGGCCCAACAGCCGTCCTTCTTCAACCAACGTTTGAAGGATCTGAACGCGCTCATCGATCGTTGGACAAGACGGTGGCGTGTCCAAGGGGCTTGCGTTGTCCGAATAGGCGCCACATCCGACCAGTACACCGAGTAATCCGCATAATAGTGCGCGCTTCATCGCAATATTTCCTCATACACCCCGGCTTGGCCCTGACTCTCTTGTACGCTGACACGAATCCTCTGCAGTCGCGCATGTGGGATCTTCTCTACGGTACGGGCCAGGATCCGCGCGCACAAATACTCTGCGAGTCGTTCGCTGGTGGTGTTCCGAATCGGCAAGATACAGACATCGCGACGGGGGAACACGAAACGGTCCTCCCCATGACGCACCTCCAATTCCTTGCCACTCTCCACAATGGTCAACCACGGACTTAATTGGGGCAGTAGCAGCTTGTGGTCGAGCTCGTCACAGCAATGTTTCACGATGGGCTTAAAGGGGATGAAGTCCAAGACCACATCGCCCTCATCGAGTTCACCATCCACATCCACGGACACATGATAGTTGTGACCGTGCAACTCTTCCCGCGTGCCGTCTTCGAACAAGATGAAATGCGCTGAACCGAAGTTGAAGTATTGCTTGTCGACTCGGATCCCAAATCGCTTCATTGGCTTCGTTCTCCCCGATACACGCAACTGGATGTACACGTCTCTGCGACCCGTATGGCGACCATCCCCGAAAAGCTGGGAAGCAGGCGATCCCAAATCCAGCGCGCCAACACTTCGGAGGTCGGATTGCTCAGTCCCTCAACCTCGTTCAAAAAATTATGGTCCAATTGGAGTCGTATGGGCTCCACAGCGTTGCGGATTTCCGCATAGTCGATGTACCAACCCAGGTGTGGATCCACGGGCCCCTGTACGGTAACCGTGGCTCGAAATGAATGACCGTGCAGCCGATGGCACTTGTGGCCGGCCGGTACATTGGGCAGTCGGTGTGCGGCTTCAAAGCGAAATTCATATTCCAGTTCAACGACGTCGGTCATGGCACCGGAGCCTAGCACATGTTGCCGAACGGAAAGAAAGAGAAATGTTGTGTTTTTCGCCGTTGAATAGTGCCTAGAAACAAATCCCCATGCTGTTGCAGGGTTCAAGCACCAACTCAACCATCGTCAACTGCGCGTGGTCGACCTGGGGATGCACGGTCGCCCAATAGACTGGCGTCGCGTCGGGACCGTCCTCATACGCCAACGCTTGTAGCTGGTACTCGCCGGAATAGAGACCATCGATCACAATGCCCGTGGCCGATTCGTACAGTACTTCCGTCGGGGGTGTCTGCTCCACGTCCTCCACAAGCAGCTTGGGTGCACAGGGCAAGATCTCCTGATAAATCTTGTTGCTGTGGTCATCCCAAATAGCGACTTCC
>CAUZBV010000097.1:0-9348 GCA_963578115.1 Myxococcales bacterium | reverse complement strand
GATGGGATGAAGGATTGCGATGGCAATCCAGGCACCAGCCCATACTGAGCGGCTGATCCTGCTGAACGACATCCATGCGATCGATCCGGCCGTGACAGCTCACACAACCGATGCCTGCGGCCAAGTGCACGCTGTGATCGAAGTACGCATAGTCTGGAAGCAAGTGAACACGGACCCATTCGATGGGCGTATTGTTCTCCGCGCTGGCCCAGATCTTCTTGATCTCATCGCTACCGGTTTTGACGTATGCATGGCAGTTCATACAGGTTGCTGTCGGTGGGATCGCCGCCCGCGCACCACGTTCGACCGTGTTGTGACAATAGCGGCAGTCCATGCCCAACTCACCGGCATGAACCTTGTGACTGAACGCAATGGGCTGCTGCGGACGGTAACCGACATCCGTGAAGTTCGGCGATAAGTAATACCAGACTCCCGTCACTACCAGGCCGAGAACGATGGGCGCAATCCCCGCCAACAGAAGGGGAAGTCGGTTCGTCCAGCGTGGAAAAATGACGGCCACGAGGCTACCTCGTCTCGGCTACAGCAAAACAACGATTCATGCATCCACAAGATCGGCACACAGAACAAATCGAAGACGGATCCGAGAAGCGCACCAAGCCGGCATGGCTTGCCACCGTTTGAGGTTCGGAGACGAAACTACCTACGACCAATTTTGTCACCGCTTCACCATGGTTTTACATGTCATCCAATCCCGGGTTAAACCGTGCATTACCACACTGATTTAGCCCCTGGATCGGCGGTACGTTAGCACCGTCAAAACAGGAAGGCAAGACCCCGGATAGGACACTTTTGTGAGTCAAATTAACCGATGGACTGAAGGGGATTTCTTTCCCCCTGTTTTACGGGCAGGACCGCTTCGGATCGGCGGGCTCGAACGATGTCCACACCTTGTCGCCGCTTCGGTAACAAGTCACGTGCAACAAGCGACCATAGCGAGACCACTCGGCCCACTTTCCTTCGCGGACTCCATTCGTGTATTGCCCCTCCACGCGAAGAGATCCCGTACCATGCCAACCCTTGTACTTGCCGGTCTGAGCGCCCATTTTGAACGTCGTTTGATCCACTTTTCGACCGTCTTCCGTTGAGCGTGTCCATGCGCCATGGCGATGACCGTCCTTGACCGACCCGTCCACAATCACGGACTGACCGCTGTCACGCCGCACCCCATCCTTTTGCGTGGCCTCTGCCCAAACGCTTCCGTCCGCATTCCAAAAGGCGGCGGTACCGGCCTTGTGATCAACAACGCTCGCCTTGGCTCCAGAGGCATACCACGTTGTCCACACATCCGACGGAACAGACAGGGGCTTGTCGTTCACCGTCTCCACACGCATGGTCCCTGACACCGCTTTGATGCCATTGTCGTGCCAAAGCGTGAAGGCTCCCTCTTCAAGACCCTTGGTGTAGGACGTCTTCTTCTTGGACTTTCCGCTCTTGTAGGCTTCGGTGTAGGTCCCAGTGAGCACACCGTCTTGGAGAGTGCCTTCCGATTTGAGCGTTCCGTTTTCATACCACGTCATGGTCTTGCCGGTGTTCGCGCCATCCACGTAGTTCGTCTCGGATTTCTGCTGTTTGGTTTGGTACCACACCTTCCATGTTCCAGACGGAGCACCGTCGAGGAAATGCTCTTCGCTCTTCTTTCTGTTCTCCGCGATCCATGTGATCGAAGGCCCATGTTTGCGATTGTTCTTGTAGTGGGTGACCGATTTCAACGTTCCATCGGGAAACCACGTGCTCCATGTTCCTTCTTTGGAACCATTGGAGTAGTGCTCTTCCGTGGCCTGTTGTTTGCGGCCTTCGTAGAACGTCATCCACTGGCCATCCCGATTGCTCGCGACGTAATGGGATTCCGACTTCACGGAACCATCGCTATGGAATTCTCGCCATGTGCCCGTTCGCTTCCCCATGGAATAGAGGCGTTCCGTTTGGGAATTCGCGTTGGCGTAAGAGGTCTTCCATACGCCATTCTTCTTGCCATGCTGATACGAACTCTGGACAGAGATTTGTCCGTTTCCATGCCAATCGGTCTGGGCCCCATGCCGAACCCCATGGTCATAGCGATGTTCAGCGAGAGTTTTTCCAGAGCTGTGCCACGAAATGAAGACACCGTGTCGTTTTCCGTCCACGAAAGACACCGCATACTCTTTGATGCCCTTGGCATTGTAATGGGTGGTCACACCGGTTTGGACACCATCCACAAGCTCTGTGGTGGAAGAGAGCTTCCCGTTGTCATGCCATTCCGTCCAGGGTCCCGTTCCGTTGGAGAGTGTGCTTGAGCCCAACTCTTTGCCAGCCCGACTATACTGGGTCCAGGTGCCGGTTTTCCGCCCGTTTACATACGCACCTTTGAGCCGAAGTTGATCATTTCGATACCAGTAGGACCACTCGCCCTCGGCGACATCGCCTTTGCGGCTGCCCGAAGAAGCTTTTGAGCCATTGACATAGAAAGATGTCCAGAGGGCCAACTCGCCCCCTTCGATCGGACGGATCGCCAGTGTCTTTCGGCCCTGTTTATCAAAGCATCGGCGCGTCCCGTCCTTGTCGTCGCAATTGCTCGAACCCGACGTACCGGCCGTTGCGGGTGCCGCTTCCGCTTCGCCACCGCCTGTCGTCTTCGTGCAACTCGTTGAAAGCATCCAGAGTGCCGACAGACAACCCAAGACCATGATCAGAGACCGCTTTGCAACCATGAAGGACTGACTACTCACCGGAAACCCTCCTCGTGTCTATCGGGGAACACTAGCGCGACCGAAATCGTTGCGCAACCTCTCACAAGGGATGAATGTGGTCAGGCAACCGATGAACGGTTGACCCTCCCCCCTGTCATCAATACAGTCGGGGCGCGATGCGCGCAGGTTTCCCACCGTTCGTTTGGTCGACTCTCTGTTGTGCGCTCCTGTCTATTGGATGCGCAAAGGGGTGTGGACCGACGTCTGCTCCCCCCAATGCCCTTGGAAAACTACCGTCTTTTGAGTTGGTCAACCAAGACGGGCAGGCTTTCGGAAGTCAAGATCTGGACGGAAAAGCCTACGTGGCCAGCTTCTTTTTCACGAGCTGCGTCACCATCTGCCCAAAGATCCTGGGCGCCATGTCCTCTCTACAAACCCGATTCGCGCACGAAAAGCTGGATGTCCAACTCGTTTCATTCACGGTCGATCCAGACACGGACACACCCGAAAAACTCAAAGCAGCCGGCCAGAAAATGGGGGCGGATTTCACGAGTTGGACATTTCTAACAGGCACAAAAGACCAACTCAAGGAAGTCATTGTGGGTGGTTTCAAAACATTTGTGGGCTCGCGCGAAGTCGTTGGCGACGACTTGTTCGACATCGGCCATGGGGCGCGTCTGGTGCTCGTGGATCAAGGGGGCTTTGTGCGTGGCAATTTCGAGACCAATGAACACGGTTTGGCAGAACTCACGCGCACGGCCCGCACACTCGCTCGCTAATCGATTTCACCCATTCGATGGGCGCTCAAAACGAATTACTGGCCGGGAGGAGTCGGAGAACCGGTCGGGCCGGGATCGATTGGCGCCGGTGTCGGCTCGGTTGGCGCCGGTGTCGGCTTCTCAGGGGCGGCTTCCTTTGCCGCAGGAGTCGCCTCCGTTTTGGTCGCCATGCTACCGATCAATCGATCTTTGATCGCGATCGCTGTGGGCGTGCCTTTTAGGTCAATCAACGTTCGGACGTAATAGGCCAAGGCCCACAATCGTTCCGGCTGGTCCTTGTACGCGTCCAGGTTGGGAACCATCGCCGTCCCTTGGATACCCAGCGTGATCGTCTTGAACAAGTCGTTAACCGTGGAGCCGGAGCGCACGTCGACCAACAAGAAGTCCGGCGGAGGAATGCGGACTTTGAATTCACAATGCCCGCTCACACACAACTCGTCTTTTTGGCAGACGCGACAGTTGCCTTCCAACTCTTCCGGGCAATCGGGCTTGGTAGACGCATCACACTCTTCCCCAGCCTTCCACGGGCGGCGCGTATACAGATCGCTTGGTTTGGTTTCCGAATGAAAGAGATGATCCCGATACGAGGCAGGCGGGGGATCATTGGGACGCAACTCCTTGTGGTACTCCACAATCTCGTCGGTTGTGACAAAGGATGGATGGCATTGCCAGCATTGATAGGCATGGAACACCTTCTTGCCGAGCTCGATGGCTTCGGCGCGCAACAAGGCCGCATCTTGTCCACTGCCGGGTGTGGGTTGATAGGGATCCCGCACCATCACACAAGGCCACTCTTCAAACGTGGGCACCAACTCGGACCAACTCTTGTCCGTCCACACGCTTGCCTTCTCGGCCTTAGCGTCTTGCTTCCCTTCGCCTTTTTCATCATCCGCTTCTTCAAACATCACTAGGCAGCGATAGGGTGATTGGCAATCGTTGCCAGTGCCTTGCTTCCAGGCGGCATCGGTCGCTTCTTGCATCTTTTTCCAGTCTTCTTCCCACGGCGTGACGACATGGAGTTTTGTGCCCAGGGGCTCCCACTCGTCTTCGGGCTTGTCGTCGATCCGCCATCTGTGGGGAGCGAACGTCTTGATGTACTGGATGATGCCGTTGAGCGTGGTGTCGGGAATGTCCCACTTCAACATCGCGGTCCCCTGGAGGCCGTGTCGAAGGATCCGGGCGAAATCATCGTCGTGGGGCAACCCTTTGAGGACTTTCGCGAACTTGTAATCCCCCAAGCGCAGATCCCGGGGAGGAGGACGTAGACCATAAGATGCCGGGCCATTGCCGTCGCCGGTCATACCGTGGCAGGCGTAACAATAGAGTATGTAGGCCTCACGACCCAGCTCCAATTGGGCCACACTCGTCGAATCCGCTTGCCCTGAAAAATGCATGTCTTCCGTAACGGGTACCGTTTCCAACTCTTGACATGCCGTCAACCCCACGAAAAACGTGCTCAGCAGAATCCGTGCGGACAAAGACGCCAAGGTCTGAATTCGGTCTCTGGATACCAAGCCTTTGCCACCACTCATTGATCGCCTCACAATACGTATACAAACGTGTATGTCAGCACCCAAGCCACGCCCACAAAATGCCAAAACATCGTCGCGAGCCGCAACCGCACAGGCTGCTTGACCGCAGCGCTCACGCGTCGTTGCATCAGGCCAACCCAACCCAACAAGCCCAAGCCCACAACCACATGGAGCGCATGAAACACCGTCAACAAATAGAAGTACGATGCGAAACCGCCGCTTCTGAGCGTCATACCCGACTGCCACAATGCGGTCCAAACACTCAACTGAAGGGCCAAGAACACCGCCCCAAGAAGCATTGTACCCGACAGCCATCGGTTCGATAGACGGCCATCTCCCTGACGGAATTGTCGTCCTGCGACGTACAAGAACACACTGCTCACAATGATCAGGATCGTGTTAATACCAGGCACGAGCAAAGGCAGCGGCTCAAAGCCGGGAGGCGGCCAACTCACGCTCGCCGCCCGATGCATCCCATACCCGAAAAAGAGGGACGCAAACATCACGGCCCACGACCCCAAGAAGATGATCATCCCCACCGATGAGGTCGTCCGTTTATGCACCTGCGCTGGATGCAAGATGGCCACCCGATTCGGGTCCGATTGAGTGGGATCCATGGGCATAGTGAACGACACGGACTACTCCGCAGCTCGGTCGGAACCGGTCGCTTCTTGCGCCTCGACGGGCTCTTGTTCGCCGGGCATCAATTCGGACTGTCCGATCCAGTCCTTGCCCAAAACACGTTTTACTTCCGGATTGTTGTATTCGTGGGGTCCCCGATAGACTGTAGGCATTTCCGCAAAGTTGTAATTGGGCGGTGGCGAGGGGAGCGTCCACTCCAACGTACCGAGCTCCCACGGATTCGCCTCCGCTTTGGGCCCACGGATCATGCTCCCAATAAAGTTGAACACGAATGGCACCTGGAAAATCCCCAACGCAAAGGCCGCGTAACTCGTCCACAAGTTCAAGTCCGCCAAGTGCTCCAAGAAGGTGTATTGGAAGGGATCCCACAGTCGACGCTGTTGACCCGCATAGCCCACCAACATTTGGCCCCCAAAGACCAGCGTAATGAAAATGACCGATCCCCAGAAATGGATCTTGCCCGCGGGGACGTTCATTTTTCGACCAAACATCTTGGGATACCAATGATAAATGGCCGCGAAGGTTCCCAGGAAGGTGGCTGCCGCCATCGTAAAGTGGAAATGGCCCACCACGAACATGGTGTCATGCAAGTAAATGTCCGTTGAGATGGTCCCGAGATAAATTCCCGTCAGCCCTCCCAAACCAAAGACAAACACGGAACCCAACGCGAACAACATGGGAACAGTCAATCGGATGGAGCCATGCCACATGGTATGCAACCAATTTAAAAAGAGCATCTCGGCCGGCACACTGATGATGAGCGTCAACAACATGAAGGTGTGGCCCAAGAGCGGACTCATGCCCGTCAAGAACATGTGGTGTCCGTACACCACAGCGCTCAAGATGGTGACCCCGATCATTGCGTAGACGGAGCCTTTGAACCAGTACGCCGGTTTGCGCGAAAAGAAGCTCATCAGATCCGTCATGATTCCCCACGCCGGAAGAATCAGGATGTAGACCTCGGGATGGCCAAAGATCCAGAACAGGTGCTGGAACAAGATGGGATCGCCGTTGCCGCTGGCCCCCGCCATGAAGAACTCGGTACCAAAGAGTCGGTCCAGGATGAGCAGAACCGCAGCGCCCGCCAACACAGGGACGAAGAGGACGTTCAATATGGCCGTGAGCCACAGTCCCCAGACGGTTCCTGGCATGCGCATGTACGTCATGCCCGGCGCGCGCAATCGAATGACGGTCGTCACGTAATTGATCGAACCCATAATGGTGGCCGACCCGGTCACAAAAATGGCCATCACCATCAATGTTTGGCCCCAACCGGGGGTTCCCACATTGGTCGACAGGGGTGGATAGGTGGTCCATCCAGCGGCCGCTCCACCCATATCCGGGAAAAAGGAGGCCAAGACCAAAATACAACTCAGCACGAAGGTCCAATAAGACAGCATGTTGAGCTTCGGGAAGGCCATGTCCCGCGCACCAATCATCAGCGGAATGCAGAAGTTGCCAAAGCAGCCTATCAACGCGGGGGTGATGGCGAAAAAGATCATGATCAGACCGTGTTGGGTAAACACGGAGGCATAGGTCGAGGGCCCGATGACCCCGCCACTGTCCGAAAGAAGAAATCCACCCAAAATGTTTGGAACGGGCTGGTTGGGGAAGCCCCACTGCCAGCGAATCCACATGGCCAAGACACCACCAATGAAAAGAAAGATCATGCCCGTCCACAGGAATTGCTTTGCAATCACTTTGTGATCCGTCGAGAAGATATACTTCTTTACGAAGGACGTGGGTGCGGGGTGGATGGGTTGCAGATCCATAACGTTCTAACCTACTTATCTATCTTTTCGCCAGGCCCAGCCCCACTGAGCGTGTTTATCTTTGGGATCATGGGTTCGCTCAGCACGTTGAGACGCCATTCGATGCCACGCATCGAACTCGTCTTTCGGGAGCACACTGAGCATTCCCTTCATCTTGTAGTGGTGGGTGCCACAATGCTGCGCACAGCCAATATCAAAGTCGCCGGTCTCAGTCGCTTGAAACCAAAGCTTATTAATCATCCCCGGCATTACGTCAATCTTGGTGCGTAAATTGGGCAGGTAGAAGGCATGAATCACATCCACTGACGCCAACTCCAGAATGACTGGAACGCCGACCGGTACCCGAAAGTGGTTGAGCACAACCACATCATCTGGAGACTGCGCGTAGGGCGTACCAAACTCACCATCGGCGCCGGCATAGCGACCTTCCCACGCCCATTGTCGGGCATTGACTTCGATACGAAGCGCATCGGGATGGGATTCGGCCCCCTCAAAATTCCAGAAGGCCTCTTCGACATCAACGATCGAGTTGTAGAAGAGGTTGCCGTCCATCACAAAGAAGATCACGCACGACAGCGTCAACGCATAGACCACCGCAGGTTTGCCATCCCCGTGATCATACACTGCCTCATGATCTTCGTTGTGCACGATACAGGCGTACACCATCCAAACGCACATGATGAAGAACAAGATGCCCACAAAGATGGTGGTCACCTGGATCAGCCAGTCGATGCGCCATCCGTCCAACGACACATCACGGGGCAAACCAAACCCGGACTCGGGTTGCACCTCGGCAAAGGCCAGGCCAACACCCACGAAGAGCCCACACAAAAGCACCGCGACAAAGGACGTCCAGCGAGCAATACGACCGTTCATTGGCTCGCCTCCCACGCCTGCTCGTTGTCCATCAATTCCGACTCCTCCCGCGCGTTAACTCGTTTGATAACCTTGTACACAACCCCTGCAATGCCGAATGGCAACAGGATCATCGAGGCCATCAACACCAACGTGCCCACACCGCCTTCTTGACCGGCGCAATAGGGGCATGCAAACCCAATCGTCGGCACGAAGAGGACGCACATCAATGTCCAAAATCGGTAGAATGGTCGAGGCATCAGTGCAAAAACCTCCACATGCCTTCCGCGATCAACACGAACGCATACAAGCATGGAATGGCCATGGGGATGGCCACCGTCAGTTGAAGCCCCCTCTTCTCATGGCCCAGGTGCATAAAGAAATAACCGACCAAACCCGCCTTGACCAGCGCCAGTAGGACCAATGCCGACACCAACCCCCAAACGGGGATACCGGGCACATAGACCACGCCAACTTCCAGCGCCGTCAGCACCGTCAGCCAGGTGAATATCGCCCAATATTCTTTACGATTAATGTGCGCCATAGCCCCTACTCAATTGGAACGAGATAAACCAATGTAAATACCAGAATCCAGATCAAGTCCACGAAGTGCCAAAAAAGACCGAGAATCTCGATATGATCGTAATTGCCATCATCGTATTTACCCATCCAGACTCGAACCCACATCACGCTCAAATAAATGACGCCGGTCAAAACATGGCAGCCGTGAAAACCGGTAATGAGATAAAACGTTGTCGCGTACGTAGACTGGCCAAAAATCAAGCCTTCGTTGATGAGCCCATGACTGAAGAGCAGGCCAAAGTACTCGTCGTACTGGCCGCATAAGAACAACACACCACCCAAAATGGTCAGGCCCAACCACTTCAGCGTGCCCGCCCGGTCCTTTTCCACGCAGGCCGCATAAGCCATCACCATGGACACACTGGAACAGATCAACAGAAAGGTCAGAGCGGCGGTGAAGTTGATGCCCAAGACAGGCTCAGGTGCGATGCAATCCACACCCTGGGCCATTAATTCTGCGGAACATCGCCAGTATTCGATGAGTTCGCCATTGACGGAA
>CAUZBV010000096.1:0-9366 GCA_963578115.1 Myxococcales bacterium | reverse complement strand
TCGGAGGACATGGCGACCGCATTGGACGTCACTCTCGAAGAATATCACGCCATGGAGAATCAGGTGAAGACCCAACTCCCCGTGTCGACGGAAGACATGAACGGTGAGTTGCGCTCTCGCGAGCCGGATCCAGGCGAACGTGCCGAGCAGGTGCAGCGTTTGGCACTGATTCGTGACAGTATTTCGGGCCTCCCAGAACGCCAGCAGTTGGTTTTGAGCCTGATCTACTTCAAGGAGTTGAGCCAAAAAGACGTGGCCATCGTACTTGAGGTCACCGAAGCTCGAGTGAGTCAGCTCCACAAAGAAGCGCTTGAACGCTTGCGGAAACGCTTGAGAAGTCAAGCCCGGCCCGACGAGGATGCATGGTAAACGCAGCGCTCGTGTTGGTCGTTGCCGGCGCTTTGGCGACGCCACCTTCGCAGAGCGCAGGTTCCGTGAACCGGGGGCAGCTGCAACAGGGAGTTCCGCTGTCTCTGGATGGGGAGCATCACCGATTTACATCGACCGTTCGACGCAAGGGTTCGAACTACGGGACTCAGGAGATGATCGCTTTGTTGCGTCGATCCATGAAGACCGTTGGGGTCGACGGCGCCCCGACGATTCTGGGAAGCATTAGTCGCTGTGATGGGGGGCATATGCGGCCCCACAAGAGCCACCAATCCGGGCGTGATGTGGATATCTTATTTTATGTGAAAGACCGAAAAGGAAATCGAAAGGCCGCCAGAGGTTTTGTTCGTTTCGATGGAAATGGCCGGTGTGATCAGTCGTCTCGTCAATGCGCAGGGATGCGTTTTGACGTCCAGCGGAACTGGTGGCTGGTTCGGACGTTGGTGTGGTCCAAGCATCCTCAGGTTCAATTTATTTTCGTGGCCGATCCACTCAGATCCCTGATGTTGAACTATGCGAAAAAACGCGGGGAACATGCTGAGATTTTGCGTCGAGCAAGAACGGTCTTGCGTCAGCCCGGCGACTCTTCACCCCATGCGGATCACTTTCATGTACGCATTTATTGCTCGCCGGCTGACCGGTCGCATGAGTGTGTGGACAGAGGGCCGCGCTGGTCTTGGATTCAATAGGGAACCGCGCTAGTCACTCGATGGGCTTGCTGAGGATGTTTACGCGTCTTTGGATTCGAAGTGCGTCAGGCTGTTCGGATCATCTCGGATGAACTGGGCGGTGTACCGCGCATTGTCCATGTAGGAATTGCTTACCTTCCGCTTGATTCGATAGGCGGACAATTGCCCTTCCGCTCTTCGAAGCGATGCTTGTGCCGCCGCCAGCAGCGTTTGGTCGCGCTGCCAATAGTCTTCTGCCCAGTTGCGTAGCGATTCATCGCCGTCGAGCTGTTGTACCAACGCCTCAAGGAGCGGTTCGCGCTCCGTCACCAGCGTCAGTACGCGCTCGGAAGCTTTTTCCTCCAGAGCGGTCGCTATCGCGTCTTGAATCGCTTCCAAGGATTGCTGAATGGACATGGTGTTGCTCACCCGCTTCCAAGCGCACGTTTCGTTTGCTCGGGCGTTTCGTCTGACTGTGATTTGACCTGTTTTTCCGCCTCAACCCAGGCGTCTCTGAGCGGTGCCAGCAAGCCCTCGACCTCGCTCAATAGCTCTCGGTTCTGGGTTCGTGTGGTATCGCTCAGGAGGTCAATACAGTACACATAAAGTCCAGCCAGGTTGTCGACGAGTTCCGGATTCTTGTCCCGTTTCAGGCATGCAATGAGCTCATAGACGATCTCTTGAGCACGTACTATTGCAGCGCCGGCTTCGGCCCAATTTCCGTCTTCCGACGTCTTGTAGGCTTTTCGGACTCGAGTTAATGCACCGTCATACAGCATGATCAGCAGTTCACCAGGTGATGCTGTCATGATTCGAGTGCGTCGATATTGTTCACGCGGATCCATGGAGTCGCTCCCCTTCCCTCGAAAGAATATTACCCCAAAATAGATGCCAAGTAATTTCCTTGGCTGTTAATTTTGCTTACCGCCAATTCCATGGCGGTAAACTGTCGAATCAGACTGGTCTCATACTTGTCCAGTCTGTTACTTAGGCGAGTAATGGTCTTATCCAATTGTCGGATACGTGCATCAATCCCCTCCGTTCGGCTGGCCAACTGTCCACCAATCTGCGTATAGCTCGTCAACACGGGGATCAGGCGATTGGCCACGCCGTCCGTTGTTGTAAAGACCTTGGTAAAGGCCTTGGGATTGGTGTCCAGCGCCGCTTCGAATTTTTTCGTGTCGATACTCAGCGTACCGGCCCGACTACCCTTTACACCGATTGCAGCGAGGGTGTCGTATTTTGCGCCACTCAAACTGGTGACCGGCGGTACGGTGTAATTGTACAACGTGTTCTTCATGGTCAGGATGATGGAGTCGCCGTTGAGGGTTTTGTTCTTATCGGTCCCCACGGGCACTTTCATCTCTCTTTGAATCAAGCTGACCACTTTGTTGTACGCATCGACAAAGGCTTGGACTTTCTTCTTCGTGTCTTCTTTGTCCACGTTCAGCGTGAGTTTCTCTGCCTCCGTTGTTTTGGTTTTGACGTGTACTGTGACACCCGGAATGAAGCCCTTGGCGTCGTTCGACAGTGATTCTACCGACAACCCATCCACTGTGAGCTTGGCGTTGGCGGCGGAGACGGTTTCGGTAAGATTGAGATCAACGCCGGTGGCGCCGCTCTGGTTCACTGTAATGGCGAGCGCATCGCTGGCCGTTCCGCCAATGGTGTGCCCTGTTTCTTCCGACGTAATCGTCAGGTAATAGCTCGTTCCATCGTTGATTAACGCCGCGGTGAAACCCGTGCCGGTGTTGAGGGTGTCGACGATATTGGTGATGACATCTCCCTCGTTGATGGTAAATTCCTGCGCGGTTTCCCCGTTGACCGAGATGGTGATTGTTCCTTCCTTGATGGCGGTCGTCGTCGAGCTGATGGCGACAGAGCGGTTCTTTTCCGCCGTGGCGACCTGCGTCACCGTGACGTCGTAATTGGAGACCACCGCAGAACCATCGGCTGTTGCCGTGAACGCATCCGTTTCGCTCGATATGGCAGCGACAGTCAGCAACTCTTTGGATGTGTCGATCGCCTTGGCCGCCGTAATGAGGCCACTCGCGGCTGATTTGATCGTCGCGATCTTGGAGATCTGGGTTTGGTAACCCCGTCGCTTCGCGTTGAGTCGATTGACAGGTTGGCGTTCAATCTGCATCAACGATGCGATGAGAGTCTTGCTGTCGATGCCTGATGCTATGCCGCTGGCGCGAATTGGCATGAGTTAGTTCCTCGGGTGGTGGAGGTCTAGTTTCATTTCATTTGAGATGGGGAAGTACCCCACTCCCTTCCAAGAGTGGAGTACTTGTTCCCAATCGCTCTAGCTTATCCAAGCAGTCGGAGAGCCATCTGTGGCTGGGCATTTGCCTGAGCCAGCATGGCTACACCAGCCTGCATGAGCACTTGACTACGCGCGAACTGGCTTGTCTCGACCGCGATGTCCGCGTCACGAATCTGAGATTCGGAAGCCGCGAGGGCTTCTCTCATGACGTTGACATGGTCGCGAGCCGTAGAGAGGTTGCTCATCAGAGCACCCAACTTGGCTCGTTGGCCGTTCACGTTGTCCAGTGCGGCATCCAGTGATGTGATCGACGCATTCGCCTTGGCCAATGTGGATACGGAGTTGGCGCTAATGCCCAACGTGGTAATGGTTGCACCCGCGATGGAGATGGAGATTTGGAAATCAGCACCCGCATCAGCACCCACTTGGATGACCTTACCAGTGAAACCACCGTTGATCAGTTGCTGTCCATTGTACTTGGTTGCTTTCGACAACCGGCTCACCTCTTGGAGCAGCGCCTGGAACTCTTTGTCCAGATACCCTTGCTCCACGGTGGTCAAGTTGTCGGAAGCAGCCTGCACGGACAGCTCACGCATACGTTGAAGAATCGACGTGATTTCACTCAGTGAACCCTCGGCAGATTGCACAATATTATATCCATCTTGGGCGTTGCGAGCGGCCATGGCCATTCCCCGAACTTGAGCTCGAAGCCGTTCACTCACACCAAGACCAGCGGCGTCATCAACCGCGCTGTTGATACGAAAGCCAGAAGACAAACGTTCCAACGACTGGTTCAGGCCGAACTGAGTCGTCTGAACATGCCGCTGTGCACGTTGGCTGGCTACATTGGATTGAAGTGTCAACACTGACATTACAATATACTCCTCTGTTTACCAGAGGTCTGATAGGACCCCAGTCATATTACAAATCTATGTTTGGAGGACGCGCGAAAGGTGGATTCCGTCCTAGAGTCGCAAGAGGTGTTACCGTCCTGGTGACCTCGTCCCTCCGCAAATGAGCATCGTGACATCCCCGGGAGGATTAAGGGGGATTTGGTCCAATCTCTTCGAAATGGGGGTCTGTACCCGATCGGCGGGTCTTCTTTCGGGACGAATTCGAGGCGCTGTCCAGTGGCGACTTGTGGCGTTAACCGTGGTATAAGTTGGCCCATGACCGACGCTTTCGAGACATCCGTGGATACGAGTTCATCGGACTTTGACCGCGGCCGGGCTCACAATGAAGGGCTCTTGGCTGTTTTGAATGAAAAACAGCGGGCTGCGCAAGCGGGCGGTAGCGAACGCAGCACTGCTCGTCAACGCGAGCTTGGCAAATTACTTGTCCGCGAGCGCATCGAAGGGTTGTTGGACCCCAATAGCCCCTTTCTTGAGCTCTCATCGCTTGCCGCGGCAGGAATGTATGACGAACAAGCCCCTTGTGCGGGCATCGTAACGGGCGTTGGTCGCGTCTCTGGCCAGGAAGTGATGGTGGTGGCCAATGATGCCACGGTCAAGGGAGGCACCTACTTCCCGATGACGGTCAAGAAGCATCTTCGAGCGCAGGAGATTGCCCTGGAGAATCGGCTCCCATGTGTCTATTTGGTGGATTCAGGCGGGGCGTTTTTGCCCATGCAGTCGGATGTGTTTCCAGACAAAGAGCACTTTGGGCGCATTTTCTACAACCAGTCCGTGATGTCCTCTCTGAGCATTCCTCAGATCGCCGTGGTTATGGGGTCCTGTACGGCCGGTGGGGCCTACGTGCCTGCCATGAGCGATGAAACCATCATCGTGCGCAATCAGGGAACGATCTTCTTGGCAGGGCCGCCATTGGTGAAAGCGGCAACCGGCGAAGAGGTGAGCGCTGAAGAGTTGGGCGGTGCGGATGTCCACACGCGCATCAGCGGGGTTGCGGATCATTTGGCCGACGATGACGAGCATGCGCTGGCGATCACCCGCGATATCGTCTCGCACCTCAATCGTCCCAAGCGTGTGTCGTTGGACATCCGCGAGCCGGAGCCTCCACGCTACGATCCCAAGGAGATCTACGGCATCGTCCCGGAGGACACCCGTGTCCCTTATGACGTACGGGAGGTGATGGCACGCATCGTGGACGGCAGTCGATTTCACGAATTCAAGGCGCGCTATGGAACGACCATTGTGACCGCATGGGCTCACATTCATGGCTATCCAGTGGGCATCATTGCCAACAACGGCATCCTGTTTAGCGAGAGCGCCCTCAAAGCCACCCACTTTATCGAAGTGTGCGGGCATCGCGGTATTCCCTTGGTGTTTCTTCAGAACATCACCGGGTTCATGGTGGGCAAAGACTATGAACAAGGTGGCATCGCCAAAGATGGTGCCAAGATGGTCCATGCGGTGGCGACGGCGAACGTCCCTCGCTTCACGGTGATCATTGGTGGCTCTTTCGGGGCAGGCAACTACGGAATGTGTGGCCGAGCGTATGCTCCGCGCTTCTTGTTCACTTGGCCCAATGCCCGCATATCGGTCATGGGTGGTGAGCAGGCCGCGGACGTGTTGGCGACCGTCAAGCGCGATCAGCTGGAGCGTCGCGGAGAGACGATGAGCGACAAGGCGTTCCAAGCGTACCGCAAGCCTATTTTGGAAAAGTACGAAGAAGAGGGGAACCCCTATTTTGCGACCGCACGTCTGTGGGATGATGGAATCATTGACCCAGCCAAGACGAGGGATGTTCTCGGGTTGTCGCTGTCCGCTTCCTTGAATGCACCCATTCCACCACCTCGGGTGGGTGTGTTTCGGATGTAAGGAGGGCCAGTCCCATGTCCGAATCGAGCGTATTGGTCGAGAAAACGGGCCCAGTGGCCCATGTCACCCTCAACCGCCCAGAGGTCCACAACGCGTTTGACGACACGTTGATTCGAAACCTGGCGAGTACATTTTCGACGCTGGCTACGGATGACACGGTACGAGTCGTCGTGCTGAGCGGTGCAGGTCGTAGTTTCTGCGCGGGGGCGGATCTGAACTGGATGCGCCGCACGATCGATTTTGATCAAGCGCGCAATGCCCACGATTCCCAAGAACTGGCGGGCCTCTTCGAAATCATCGACACGTGTCCAAAGGCGGTTATCGGACGGGTTCAAGGCGCTGCGATTGGCGGCGGCTGTGGTCTGGTGGCTGTCTGCGACGTGGTGGCTGCCTCACCAAGGGCTCGATTTGGCTTGAGTGAAGTTCGATTGGGTTTGGCCCCGGCCGTCATTTCGCCCTACGTGGTTCGGAAAATCGGTTCATCCCGTGCACGTGAACTCTTTCTGACCGGCGATCGTATCGATGCCAATCGGGCCTATGACTATGGATTGGTTCATTGGGTCTGTGAGACCGAGTTGGCCCTGGATGATCGGGTGATCGAACTGACGGAATCTCTCCTAAAAGGCGGGCCAAAGGCCATTGCAGCCTGCAAAGAGTTGGCTCGCGAGGCCGATCAGCCAGCCTGGGCCACTGAAACCGGTCGAGCGGCCCAGCTCATCGCGACTCTTCGTACCAGCCCGGAAGGCCAAGAAGGCATGCGGGCGTTCTTGGAGAAGCGTCCTCCGATGTGGCTCCAAGAACCCGATGGGGAAACGTCTATTGACGTGGGCGAGGACAGTGAATGATGTCGAAGAGGCGCCCAGCAGCAGTCACCAAAGTGCTTGTGGCGAACCGCGGTGAGATCGCCCTGCGCATTGTACGGACGCTGCGGGAATTGGGTTTGGAGTCCGTGGCGGTTTACTCGGAAGCCGACGCAGGGGCGCCGCACGTCCCCCTGGCTACCCAGGCCGTCTGTGTGGGTCCGCCGGCCGTCTCGGAGAGCTATCTGAATATAGAGACGATTCTGGAGGCAGCGCTTCAGACGGGTGCGGACGCTGTCCACCCAGGGTATGGGCTTTTGAGCGAAAACCCCGCGTTTGCCGAGGCCGTCACGAAGGCCGGGATGACATGGATTGGTCCGCCGATCGATGCGATGAACATCATGGCCTCGAAGACACACGCACGCGCAGCGATGGCCAAGGCGGGTGTCCCCGTCGTCCCCGGTGGGACCGTCGAAGAGGCCCAGTCCATCGGCTTTCCCCTCCTGATCAAGGCATCCGCGGGCGGCGGCGGCAAAGGCATGCGGCGCGTGGACACCGCCGACGAATGGACCGATGCATTGGCCGCATGTCGGCGGGAAGCGGCCAAGGCCTTTGGTGATGACACCGTCTACTTGGAGCGTTGCATCGAGCGCCCACGGCACGTGGAGATCCAGGTTCTGGCCGACACACACGGCACGGTCGTCCACCTCTTCGAACGGGAATGCAGTGTGCAGCGGCGGCATCAAAAAGTGGTGGAAGAGTCTCCTTGCGTTGCGCTAAGCGAATCGCAGCGTACGCAGATGGGCGATATGGCGGTCGCTGCAGCCCAGTCCGTCGGGTACGTGGGTGCAGGAACCGTGGAGTTCTTGGTCGATCCGGAAGGCGCATTCTACTTTCTGGAGATGAACACGCGGCTTCAGGTGGAGCACCCCGTGACCGAAATGGTCGTTGGTTTGGACTTGGTGGCCGAGCAGATACGCATCGCGCAAGGCGAGAAGTTGGGCTACGTCCAAGGGGATCTGCGGCAACGCGGCCACGCTATTGAATGCCGTATTTATGCCGAAGATCCGGTGAGTCATTTGCCTCAAACCGGTGTGATCCAGACTCTCATTGTGCCCGAAGGTCCCGGCATTCGGCACGATTCGGGCATCTGTACAGGCTGGGAAGTGGGGGTGCATTACGATCCGCTGCTCGCCAAACTCTGCGCGTGGGGTCCGTCTCGCGAGATGGCCATCGCACGCTTGCGTCGAGCATTGGACGAGTACATTGTGGTGGGGGTACAAACCAATCTCGACCTCTTGCGCCACGTGGTGGGTCACCCGGAGTTTGCCGCCGGAAATACGACGACAGCTTTTTTGGACGAGCATTCGTACGAGCGGCCCCCGGTGCCGGATGTCGCTTTTATTGCGCGTGCGTTGGCGGACCTTGTGGTATCGGAGCCAAACGGATCGGCGACAAACACCGATCACTACGGCGATGCCCATTCTCCATGGAAACGGCTGGGAGGTTGGCGCCTATGATCCGCCGCTTCAAGTGCGAAGGCCTCGACTCATCGGTCGAGGTGGCCGTTGAATCCGCTGATGACGGTTGGGAAGTGAGCGTAGACGGACGTGTGTATCGTGTGACCCTCACAAGAGGGCCGCAAGGGGCGATGCATTTGCAGGTGGATGGCGATGGGTCTCATGTGGTCCATACGGATCCATCGGGGCCAAACCATCTGGTGGTGGACGGTCGAGCCTACCGCATCGCTGATGTCGCAGCGAAACGAACCCGCCGCGCATCCGACGATTCGGGCGGATTGGTCGCCCCCATGCCGGGTACGGTGTTGGAGCTGCGGGTTGCCGAAGGGGACAAGGTGACCCAAGGACAGGTGCTTTTGGTGGTGGAGGCCATGAAAATGGAGCACGCCATCAAAGCCTCGAAAGCAGGGGTTGTGTCTCATCTCGCTTTGGTCGTGGGCCAACGGGTCGGCGCGGGCGAGATCTTGGCGGAGATTGCATGAGTCTGTCGCTTCCTCAGCGCGTACAGGTGGTCGAAGTAGCCCCACGCGATGGTTTGCAGAACGAATCGGTGGTGGTGAGTACCGATCAGAAGATCGACTTCATTAATCGTCTGAGCGCGGCGGGGTGTTCACACATTGAAGTGACCAGCTTCGTGTCGCCCAAGTGGGTTCCTGCATTGGCGGACCACGTGGAGGTTTTTCAGCGCATTGAAAAGGCACCCAACACCGTGTATTCGGCGCTGGTCCCCAATCGCCTGGGCATGGAGCGCGCTTTGGACGCGGGCGTGCGCCATGTGGCGATCTTTAGCGCCGCCAGCGACACCTTCACCCAAAAGAACATCAATGCCTCGGTGGAAGAAAGCTTTGAGCGTTTTCCTGAGGTCTGTGCCATCGCCGCACGGGAAGCCATTCCGGTGCGTGGGTACATTTCGACCACGTTTGGGTGTCCGTACGAAGGGGA
>CAUZBV010000095.1:0-9447 GCA_963578115.1 Myxococcales bacterium | reverse complement strand
ATCGTGGGTGAAGACGGCGTGAATCGTGAAAAATTGGCCTGGGTCATGGATCTCAAGAATGTGCGCCGGGGCCGGATTCATGAGTACGCCGAGCAGTTCTCGGGGGCGACCTACCACGCTATCGACCGATCCAATGATCACAATCCCATTTGGAGCGTCCCCTGTGATGTTGCACTTCCCAGCGCGACTCAAAATGAGATCAACGGCAAGGATGCACAAAACTTGATCAAAGGCGGATGT
This sequence comes from Myxococcales bacterium, assembly GCA_963578115.1. Lineage (GTDB taxonomy): Bacteria > Myxococcota_A > UBA9042 > CAUZBV01. The sequence continues at coordinate 9,207 of CAUZBV010000095.1, read as the reverse complement.
TACTGCGTCTCGGAGGGCGCGAATATGCCATCCACACCCGAAGCGGTTAACGTCTTCTTGGAGTCTAAGGTGCTCTACGGGCCCGGAAAAGCTGCCAACGCCGGTGGTGTCGCCACCTCAGCGTTGGAGATGTCGCAAAATAGTATGCGGCTGAACTGGACCCGAGAGGAAGTCGATCGCCGACTTCACGACATCATGATCAATATTCATGACGCCTGTTACAAGACCGCCCAGGAGTATGGGACTCCCGGTAACCTTGTCAATGGCGCGAACATTGCTGGATTCCTCAAGGTAGCGGACGCCATGATCGAACAAGGCCTGACCTGATCAAGGGGCGCCGCCAGCGGGTGGCGCCAGCCTTCCCCCCCCAATGGTGATCAATCGCAAGCAGGAACCTAACCTATCCGACCTACGGGATCTCATGCCTCATCGAGTCGGAGATATCCTGCTCGTTGCGACCCCCTACGACTCGTTTATTTTGGAAGAGGACGGTACGTTCTCTGACCGGATCTATCGTGAGTACATGGAGCTTCAACTGACCTCACCGCCACGGTTGACCCGTGCGTCGAGTGGGGAAGAAGCCCTGGAGCGTCTGCAAGAGCGACATTTCGATATCGTGATCACGATGGCCCGAATCGCGGACATGACCCCGGAAGGGTTCGCCAAAGAGGTCAAAAAGGTTCGTCCGGACCTGCCTGTGGTGATGTTGACGTATGGCGCACTGCCAAAACCTCGAGGGGTCCTTCACAAGAGCTATATTGACTACGTGTTTGTCTGGAAAGGCGACAGCAGCTTGCTGCTCGCGTTGGTGAAAACCATCGAAGACAAGCTCAATGTCGAGTACGACACAGCGGCCGGCAAAGTGCGCGTTATTGTTGTGGTCGAGGATTCACCATCCGATTACTCGTCGTATCTTACTCTGCTGTACACCGTGGTGATGAAGCAAACCCAATCCCTCGTGGCCGACAGCTTGAATTACGTGGATCGATTGCAGCGGATTCGTGCCCGCCCCAAGATTCTACTGGCCCGCACGTATGAAGAGGCGGAATCGCTTGTGGAGAGGTACAGCGACTATCTCCTCGGTGTGGTCAGCGACTTGAGCTATCCACGAGGCGGAAAATCCGATCCGACAGCGGGGCTTCGACTCTTGTCCAAGCTGCACGAGCAGCGACCCAACTTGCCCATGCTCTTGCAGTCAGCGGACGCAGAAATGCTTGAGCAAGTGCAGCAGCAAGGGATCGCGTTCGTCGACAAGAACTCTCCCGCACAACTTCGAGAGCTCAGCGATTTCATCTCGCTCAACTTTGGATTTGGACATTTTGTGTTCTTGGATCGAGGTGGCGTGGAGGTGGATCGAGCCCGCAACCTCTCGGAGATGATTCAGGCCATCAAACGTGTGCCGGGGTATTCACTCGGTTACCACGCCGATCGAAACCATTTCTCCAATTGGTTGATGGCACGGGGTGAATTCTCTCTCGCGTTTGAGTTTCAGGCGCGTGACGCTACCGAGTTTGAGACGATCGAGCATTTCCGCGCTTATCTCAGCGACGCGTTCGAGACCTTCGTGGATCAAAAACAACGCGGTCGAATTACAGAGTTTTCTCGGACAGCGGATCATTTGGGCCGGGATTTTGTGAGACTGGGCGGCGGCTCCCTGGGCGGAAAAGGGCGTGGAATCGCGTTCATGTATCGATTGTTGGCACACAGCTCACTGTCGGAACAGTTCCCGGATATCAAAGTGTTGGTGCCGCGTACGACGGTGATCTGCACCGACGAGTTTGATCGCTTCTTGGACGAAAACGACATCCGAAAAAAATTGCCGGTGGATTCGACCGACGAAGAGGTGACCAAGGTCTTTCTCAAGGGCAAGCTATCGAAAGACATCCGACAGGATTTGGAGGCGCTGCTCGAGGAAGTGCGCTATCCGCTGGCGGTACGCTCATCGAGTTTGCTGGAGGACTCCCAGTTTCAGCCTTTTGCCGGCTTGTACGCCACATACATGTTGCCCAACAACGATGACAGTATTCGAGTCCGTGCACGGCAGCTGCGTCAGGCCATCAAATTGGTCTATGCGTCCACCTATTTGTCGGGGCCGAGAGCCTACATGCACGCCATTGGGCGTCGGGTCGAAGAAGAGAAAATGGCGGTCTTGATTCAGCGTCTGATTGGTCGCGAAATTGCGGGTCGTTTTTACCCTTCTTTTGCGGGTACGGCACAATCGTACAACTATTACCCATTGCGTTACATGAAGCCCGAGGACGGGATCGCGGTGGTCGCCTTGGGCTTGGGGCGAACGGTGGCGGAGGGCGGTCGCGCGCTACGGTTTTCGCCAAAACATCCTCGCGTGTTGCCCCAAATGGGCACGCCGGACCAAGCGCTTCGAAACTCTCAACGCCAGTTTTTTGCCTTGGACATGATGCATCCACGGATCCAGTTGGTCGCCGACGAAGAACGGACGCTCGTTCAGCCGGATCTGGCCGTTGCCGAAGAGGACGGCAACTTGGCAGCGGTTGGGGCGACGTACTGCCCACAGGATGAGCGGATCTATGATGACATCCATCGCAAAGGGATTCGGATCGTCAATTTTTCGCCGGTGCTTAAGTACGATCTTTTTCCGCTTCCCGAACTGCTATCGGAGACGTTGCGCCTCGGGCGCGCCGGTATGGGGTGTGCGGTGGAGGTGGAGTTTGCGGTCAACATATCGCCCCGGGCTGAGAAACGCTCCGAGTTTGCGGTGTTGCAGCTCCGGCCACTGGTGACCAGCGAGGTGGACATTGAGGCAGAAATGGACCACGTGGATCCGGAGCGCATCATCCTTCGGTCCGAACGAACCTTGGGCAACGGACTTTTCACCGGGATACGAGACATTGTGTATGTGCCGCCCGAGCTATTCGACCCCACAGACACGATTCAAATGGCCGAGGAGGTGGCGCTGATCAACGCGACGTTGGTGGCTTCAGCGCGCCCCTATGTGCTCATTGGGCCCGGGCGCTGGGGAACCCGTGATCGATTCCTTGGGATCCCTGTCAGTTGGATGCAAGTGTCGGCGGCGCGCATCATCGTCGAGCTTGGCGTGGAAGGTTTCGACGTCGATCCATCCCAAGGCACACATTTCTTTCACAATATTACTTCCCTACGCACGGGGTACGTGACGGTGGACGGCCGACGGACGGGTGAAGCCGTCGACTGGGAGTGGATCGGCGCTCAGACGTTGGTGAACTCCATGCAGTATGTTCGTCATGTCACATTGAATGCTCCGGTGGAAGCGAGGCTCGACGGTCGCACGGGTGCCGGTGTCATCATTCGCTAGCGTTCCGCGGTGACAACAGCTCATTCAAAACGGTTAAGAGTTTGTTGGGTGCATGGTCTCGGTTGAGGTAGGCAAATGTGCCGTCGGGATGAATCAGAATGTGCATGGGGAAGGGCGGATCTTCATTGGGGTTGCCCACCCGGTTTTGGAAGTGTTCGGTGACGGTCTCATCATCGCCGGGAACGTCCCAGCAGTTGGCGTCAAAGGATTGGTCCACGAGCACTGGCGCGGTCATTCCGGAGTCATTGAGGAAATCCGCAATCGTGTTGGCGGACTGAAGGGCATCCATTGGGTATCCTTCGTCATTGACCCCATACACCAGCACTTGATCGCCGAATGCGGACATCACCGTCTCCACAATGTCTGGAACCTCCAGACCACAGACCGGTCACCAGGTACTGAAAAAGACCAGCAAGATGGGTTTTCCCACCGAGAGCGCCTCCTGTAGGCGAAAACACGTCGTGGGCGCGGGACACACACCGTCGCCACAATTGTCCACAATGGGTAGATGGAAATTCGGTACCATGGAGCCCACCGAATAGCCTTCTTCAACACGAATCAGGGACACGGATCGTGTGGGTGTGGTCGGGTCATTCGAAGCGAGGAGGATCGTTTCGGGTGCGTCGGGCTGGTCGAGTCCCACGATTTGCACGTCCATGGCCCCTTCCTCACCCGGTCCCAAAATCAGCGGAAGGTCCTGGGTCGTGACGTACACGGTCTCCTGGATGGACACCCACAGGGGCTCGCGGCCATCATTGCGCATGCGGATGGCCAAATGAAGGGGAGCCCCTGTTTCGGGTGCCGCCACCACCCGTCGTCGGTCGTGTAGCGTCAATCGGGGCGCATCCAGCCCTGGCATGAGCGAGCCAGTCATCACGTGGTCAAACTCGGCGATGACAAAACCCTCGTCCGTGAGGGAGACAAACGACGCGGCGACCAATCCTGCAAAGGGAGACTTTGGGTTATTGGCCGTCACTGTTTGGTCCGCATTGAAATCCGATGCGTCCAGTAAACGCAGGACACCGCGGTCATTTGTGTCGTAGAGCCGCACCGTTTCCCAATCCGCGGCCAACAGATACCCCGCATGGTAGGCGAGGCTTGTCACCGAACGCGGCGTGTCCACAGTAGCCATTCGTGTGGGGCTCCACGGTTGGATCACATCAAAAAGATCGATGCCGGATGCGCCGCTGGCGACAGCCACCGTGTGGTTTGCCAGCAACGCCAAGCCTTTTGATGAACCCGTTGTGTCTGCAACGCCCGCAAGGGCAGGGGCATCCGGATTGCTGCGATCGAGCACAAAGAGGTGACCGCCGCTGTGTTCCTCATCGGTATGAACATGGTCGTCGTGTCCGGCATCGGTGACGTAGAGGTGGTTCGCGTCGGCGGCGATGTGCCATACGCTGGTGAGCCCCGGTACGGTGACTTCATTGATGAGGGTGATGGAACCGTCGGCTTGGATGGAAAAGACGAGCACTCGGTTGGGCTTGGCAGCGGCATAGAGCCGGTCATCGGTCAGCACCAGCCCTTCGAGGCCATGCTCGTCGGTCCAAGTGGCCAGGTGGGTGGGGGCTTTCAGGGGGTTCGACGTGGATTCTGGCAAGGACCATGTGCTCAGTCCGCCGGACTTTCCCGAGTCTCCTCGGCTGGCAGCAATGGCCAGACGTCTGTTTGGATCGACCACCAAGTTTTCACAGGCGTCCAGACCGGCCGCGGTCATGAGGACTTCTGCGATGAGCGGCGCGGCGTTGCCGTTCTGTGATGGGTTCGTCAACGCGCTCAGCGGGATGACGCCAATTGAGTCCGTATGACAACCCACGAGGGTGTCTTTGTATCGCCACGCTGCGCGCGGATGAATCATAAGCCGTGCATCGGGTGCTTCCCGATCCACAGGCGGGACATTGACGAGGACACCGCCGGTTTTCTTCAATCGATGACCGTGACTGGGTGTCATGCACTGATTCGCTTCCATCGTCTCGTCGTCGTCACAGCCGGGTTGTTCCGTGATGTGCACCAGGGCATGACCGACCACCGGTCCCGAGTCGCTGTCCCCATGAACGGAGAGGTGCCAGTCGCCAACGCCCTTCGGGGCCTTCACGGTGGTGGTCCCCAGAGCCCCATCGTGCTCGCCCTTCATGAGGATGGTCGTGGTGGCCCCCATTTGCCCAGCCACCAACGTGAGGGTCGACACGGTGGAGTCCGGGACGTGGATCGCGATCACAACGGGTTCCCCTGGAGCGGCGACCTTGGGTTGCACGGCGATGCCGGCCACAACAGCGCCCTCGAGCAGGGTGCCTGGAGGGGGTTCAATGAGTGGGGTTGGCGTGGATGTTTCTGTGCCGCACCCCGCCCAAAGCGCAATTAAGCACACTCTTGTCATCCAGCGGCCGGGTCGTTTGGTGGCTTGTGTTGAAGTCATCAGTGCAGAGAGTATACGGAATCTGAATCCGGCCCGCCAAAGGTCAGAGCCTAGTGGCCATACAAAGAGAGAACTTCGTCCAGACGTGATCGAACACGCTCACAAAGCAGGTCGAATTGTCCCACACGAAAGCCGAGCCGTTCCACGGCACCTTGTGAGAGACCGTCTGCATCGGGTGTGTAGCCTGCGATGATATGGACCCGGTGTGCGATGTAATCGGCTATGTGGACGACGTCACAGATCGGGTTTTTCCCCGGCGTGGGATCGTGGTGGTAGATAATTCCACGAATGATCACCTGCGGGAACTTCCATTGCTTGGCCATCAAACCGCCGACTTGGCTGTGGTTTACTTTGAGGAGCCTCTCCTCAGCCTCCAGGCGAGTCAGCCGGTGCTTGACCTGACACTCGTAGATGTATTCGGCGGCTTCTTTGGACAGGCTGCGTCCCAGCATCAGCTTACCCACATCGTGCAACAACGCGGCGGTAAATGAGGCTTGGGGTACGGGATGATCACAAAAGGCCCGAAGGACGTCCGAGGCCAGCGCCGTCGCGACCGAGTGTTTCCATAGGTCGCCTTCCTTCAGGTTGTACGCAGGGCAAGACATATTGAGCTGCTTTCGAATACTGGCGGCCGTAGCCAGTGACAGTGCCATGCCCGTGCCGATGCGCACGACCGCACGCTGTACGGTTGTGATGGGCGTGCGAGGGGCACTAAACGCCGCGTTGGCCGCCCGCAGTACCTTCGCGGTCAGTACCTGGTCGTATGTGATGACCTCGACAATCTTTTGCATGGGGGTTTCTGGATTGGACACCAGCCCCCCGAGTCGCGTCACGGTTGCGGGCAGTGGGCGCAGTTGGTGTGCGTCGCGGACGAGCTTATCGAGATTGACGAGAGGCGGTTGCATGACCGTTGCACCGTATCGCCTGTACCGGGCATTCTGCAAGTCCTGGAAGGGGAGAATGTGCGAAACAATCTCGGAGGCGTCGTGATGGGTGTGCGTGGGTGAACCGGCGGGATGTCATGGCATCCATCGAGGACCGCGAAGGGTCCCCGATGGATGCATGATCTTAGGATTGACCGTGATCCCGTCGGAGGGTTCGCCCGAACCCCATAAGGAATAGAACGAGGAGCAGCATGCCCGCCAAACCGTGGGTGGGGGCGTGTGGGCTGGCGGCACACCCACTCGTCGCGTTGGGACGTTGGAGGACGATAACCGTCTTTGTCGTTGGATCCGATGGATTCGTCACCCGAGGAACGGGGTTATCGGTCGTCGGATCGCTAGCGACCGTGACGCTCGTGTGTTGACTGCTTAGGATGGGGTCAGCTTCAGGGATGAACTCGGATTCTGTCGGGGTCTCTGATCGTGATTGTGCCAGTGGGTCCGTCACGCGGAAGAATCGACCCAAGAACTCAAAGCGAACATTCTTCGCGAGGCCCAGGAAGGCGTCGATCCCCATATGAGATTCAGCCATCAGGAGGTTGAAGTATTGGTCACTGCCAAAATGCACATCGGTCCATTCATTGGGGTCGTCGAGGCGCGTGTCCGTGAACCACTCTTGTTGGATGGGCAAGGTGCGGTCCCAGGCGTAGCGGACGAAGGTGTCGACCGAGGCACCAACGGTCCCGCCCTTCTGGTAATTATCCAGGGAGGAGGAGGTCTGTACGGCCACCGCTCCAGATGCGCTCCCTGGAACCGCGGAATAGGCGATGTCGGTGTTGCCGTTCTTGTCCACCTGGAAGTACGTGAATTCGGTGACCACGCCGTACCGTCGCGCGAGACGAAGCGCTTCTTCCACCAATGTGGGATCCTTATTGCCCAGCTTGACCTCACCCAAAAGACTTCCTACGTGTCGTGTCGCCCAAATTCTGGGGACGTATCCTTCGGTGACCGCGTAGGCCGGCAATGTCACGTCGAATACGTGCTCCACGGGATTTCCTTTTTGGGAGCCACGCAGGATCAATTGTCCTTTGCCTGGGGTGTGGTAGCGCCCCAACACGATGGTGGAGTTGCCTGCGTAGAGGTCATTCATCACATCCGGTATCAACAACTCACCATCGAATGCGCTCACATCCAAGGACGGATTCGTCAATACGGGGTCCACGATCTGCGCGAAGAAGGCTTCCAGCGCCGAATCTACCGACTGGCCCGGTTGAATGTACAGGGCATCACCGGCGGACTCTTTCGCCAACTTGTCCAGCAAGATGGTGTTGACGTTGTAGCCGATCCCAAAGGTAAAGATTCGGGCCCCCACTTCATTTTGGGCACGGGCCATGGCCAAGATCTCTTCGGTGTCCGTGATCCCTGCCGTGGGCTGGCCATCGGTCATGAGCACGATATAGCGAGGATGTCCCTTTTGAATGGGGAGCGCTTGGAACCCAGTGAGCAACGCATCGTACAGATTGGTTGCACCATCTGCTTGCAGGTTTTCGACAAACGCCTGTCCGTCGTTCACGTTGCTGTCGCTGGCCACGACGGCTTCGTCGGTGAAGGTTTCGATTTCGCCGTCAAAGGCCACGATCGCAAACGAGTCGTCCGGGCGGAGTCCGCCCAACACGGAGGACAACGCTGCTTTGGCTTGGCTCATCTTTTCGCCGTTCATGCTGCCCGATCGATCGATGACCAACACCACATCGCGTGGCGCCACATTCTGGTCGGTGACCTGGGTATCGGGTGCGATCATCGCCATGAAATGACCGCCTTCCTTGGCGTCGTAACGATAGGGGAGGAGATCGACATGGAAGGGTTCGGACCCGGTAGAGAGCAAGAGGGTGATGTCGAACGTGGAACAGCGGTCGTTTCCTGTGAATTCACCGACCATCTCTCGATCGTTGAGTCGTGTCAGGGACAGGCCGTGATAGGGGGAATAGAGATTCCGAAGACGAGCGTCGGTCATCGCCGTGACTTGAACACTCATGGAAGGAATGGGGAGTTTGTGCCAGTCCACCGGGATCGAGAGTCCTTTCATGGATCCACGCGGTGACAGTGCTTGGTCCACAGTGATCGTGACCGTAATCGTTGCGCCGCCATCGGCTTCCAAGGTGATGGGGTCGGTGACGAAGAGCGAGCGCCCAGCGCCGCGCGCAGGCCCCGGCTGTCCCAGCTGAGTGACCAAAGTGCGACGGAGGTGATCAGCGGCTTCATTGTTGTACTGCTTGCCCGTGACCAGCGAATCGTTGATGAGCACCTTCACCACGTGGGCACCGTGTTGAGCCGGCATGGTGCGAAAGAAACGGACTGTGGCTTTACTGGTGTACATGTCCCACTTTTCCCAACCGTATGTCCGTTTTTCGACGATTTGTGCGCCGGCCTCGGACATTTGTACGTCGACAGTCAGGCTCTCCAGCCGCAATAGGTCGGGGCTGTAGGGCAGCATAGGCTCGTATTGAAGATACTCGGCGACCATTCCCGTGGCCTGTGCATGGGTTGGGGCGAGTGAAAGTGTTAGAAATAGCACCAGCGCGGCTGGTGCGAGACGCCAG